>NZ_CAWUDP010000012.1:0-148173 GCF_963920835.1 Scytonema sp. PCC 10023 | reverse complement strand
TTGTCGGGGGTATTTAACAGTTACCAGTTATCAGTTATCAGTTACCAGTTACCAGATACCAGTTATCAGTTATCAGTTATCAGTTACCAGTTACCAGTTATCAGTTATCAGTTACCAGTTATCAGTTACCAGTTATCAGTTATCAGTTATCAAGGAAGCGCAGTATCAAGATGTCCCAAGTCGATCTTCTCACTGCGTAGGTAGCTGCGTAGGTAGCTGTTCACTGTTTTAAGCATTTTTCTTGTTGTCGGGGGTTGTCGGGGGTGTTGTTCCAAGGTAGTATTTAACAGTTACCAGTTATCAGTTGTCAGGGTCTGGTACTGTTTACTGGTCACTGTTCACTGTTCACTGTTAAGTGTCGGGGGTTGTCGGGGGTGTCGGGAGATAAACTATCAAAAGCTGAGGCAGCAGAGTTTTTGGGAGTTTCACCGCGTAGTGTGGAGCGATATTCACAGCGGGGGAAATTACACCCAATTTACTTTGAAGGTGATAATGGCAAGGAAGCTTATTACAGGCTTAAGGAATTAGAAAAGCTGAAGGCTGATACTTCTACACCTCTTCACGTGTCGGAGGTTGTCGGGGGTGATAAAAATGATGAAAATGATGAGAATGATAAAGGCATTACCTATGCTCAAACACCAGATTCTTTGATGATTATTCATGACATAGTGAATAAGCTTCTCGAAGTTGTGCAATCCACACAATTTAAAGGGGAACTTCGCGTGTGAGTAGCATTGGAACCAAAATGTACGCTAACGACTGATTCCTGTGATAACAATCTTTATCACAGAGATAATAAGCTCAAAGACTAACGGTTCGGCTTCGCTCACCGTTAGCCCTGAGCGAAGCCGAAGGGCTGAATTATCGCTCTTGATGCGACATTGAAGAAGGTGGAAATTTTATCGTTATCACAGGAATAAGCACGTTGAAGAGCGACAACTCAAACTCAAGTACAGTAAGCGTCTTGGGCTTAGCGTACATTCCTGTTCCATTACTACTCGTGCGCGTAGACAGGTTTTTTCTCATCTATTTACTCTTAAACAGATGCTTGAGTTTTTACGTCAAGCAGTAGACCGCAACTATGGCGTAGCCTGCGAAGTTTGTTTACCATCTGGCTGATTTTGGTTGATTTTCGGGGCTTATTTATAAGTGAATCTTATTATTCATGCCTCACAATCACCTTTTGTACATTTCTCAAAAAACGGTATCATACACTACTATTTTTTAGCGATTGCGCTCTGCGCAGTGCCAAAGGCAATCGCAGAAGTTTTCGGTCTACTGACTTTAACCAAATGGGTGCGACTTCAGCCACAGCATTCAAGGCATAACGCAGGGTTTCCCCCAAATGTTCTAGTCTAGTTAAGTCTCTAATCACCGCTAGTATATGAGTTGAGTCAGTACGCTGTTTTCCCCTTGCCGATAACAGTTTACGTTCCTGAAATTTTAATAGCATCTTGTCTAGTATTTGTTGCTCAACACCACCTGCGATTAATCGGTCGCGGAATTCGCTTAAAACACTAAAATCAAAGCCTGGATCTGTTAACTCTAAGGACAAAGCATATTTCCAATCAATCCGCCCTTGTACTGCTTGCGCTGCTTGTCTATCAGACAGATTTTCTAAAAACTGCATTACCAACACCATCGCCAAACGCGCCCGGTGCTTGTGCCGGCTGGCCTTGTTGCGGATAAAGTGTGGCGAAGTCTTCGTCCTGATAAAACACCCCAAGTTCCGAAGCGCAGTCGCATATATAAATTACCTTTGGGAAACGCGGCTTTGGCTACACGTAGCGTTTCATCAGGAACCGGAGGAATTTCTTCGGGATGTAAGCACATATACTGCCTCCAAAGGTATTTCTTCTAGTTTATTGATAATTGAGGCAGCTAACTTAATTTTCTTCTTACCGTGTATTACGCGGTAGAGGGCAACACTCTCTCCCATGTAATACACCGTAAATTTTCGATTTTTATGTTAAGTAATATTTCGCCAACGGTATCCTATTCGGGGCGCACCTTTACGTTTTACTTCATTGCTTTTGGCTCAATTTTTGGTATCGTCAAGTTAGGTCTGCGAGTCTTGCTGGGTCATCGCGCCTCACTTGAGTGACATTTGCTCTCTAGGAGTTCATGTTCTCTAGGAGTTCATGTTAGGATTGCTAAATGAATTTTTCTAAGTGCCCAGAAGTTTTACATTGCATTATTTCGTCAATAAAATAAGTTAGGAGAACGATGAGCAATTATAAACCAGAAAAAGTAGCACGGATGTACGATTCACTCGAAGATCAAGGAGAGACTGCTATCCTTCTAGATCAGTATCATCTGGGCTATTGGGACGAGACAAATCCGAATGCAAGTCCTACTGAAGCTGCAGATCGTCTCACTGAAATCATGATTGGCAAGGTGACCATCCAGGCAGGGGAACGCTTCTGCGACCTTGGATGTGGGGTTGGTGCCCCAGCAATACAGCTTGCACAAGCGACAGGATGTTTCGTTGATGGAATTACGATAAGTCAATCTCAGTACGAAAAAGCACAGCAATTAGCTGCAGAAGCAGGTCTATCTGAGCAGACATACTTCATCCTGGGTGATGCCTTGCAAATGCCCAGCGAGGACGCAACCTATCATGGTGGCTGGTTCTTTGAATCGATTTTTCACATGGGTCACCGCAAAGCGCTTCAAGAAGCTTCTCGAATCTTGAAGCCGGGAGCAACATTGTTAATTGCAGACCTTCCAGCACGACCCACCATGAGCGAAGAATTCAAAGCACTTTGCGAGGAGCAGAGCCATTCGTTTGTTATCCCCAAAGAAGACTATCCAGAACTACTTGATACGGCTGGTTTTGACTTGATCGAAATTGAGGACGTGACCGACTACGTAATTACTCCTCTTGTAGCCAAGATGAAGATTGCGTGCCAACAGTATGAATCCGAGTTCTTAAAATATGTCCAGAGCCCACAGATGAAAGATTGGCTCCAGTCATACCAAAATAGGCGTGGTATGGAATATGTCGAGAGTGAAGCGATCAACTATTGGATTCAAATGCTCCAGGATATGTGTAACAACCTTGAGTATGCATTGGTGACCGCTCAAAAAAGAGCGTAAACTCAGATCTTGCACCTATCCATAAAAAACCGTATAAGCTAAAAAGATGCGCGATAAGGCTACCTGATTTTTATCGGTTTTTATCGCTAAATTAAGGCTTTTAATTTAATACGGAGTAATTAAATTAAATCAATTTTTATTGGTGCAAGATGTGAGCCTCCCACAGGCGCGATTAACGCTCCCGCAAAATATGAAACAAGCACATTTTTATGATGTTTCTCAAAGCCTTACTGTATAACGGTTCTAAAATGTGCAAGTTAAGAGTAAATGCTAATTTGATACTTCGCACATCTCCCAATACGGTTCGGTTAACATCTAAATTCAATTTTTAGGCTTCTTCAGGAAGCCTACTTAAAGAACTAACAAAAGGATGGTTATGATCGCTTATATGTTCCCAGGACAAGGCTCTCAGATGAGAGGGATGGGAGAGAACCTCTTGAGTAAATTTCCCAACCTGACGCAAAAAGCTGATTCAATTTTAGGGTATTCAATTGAAGATCTTTGTTTGAATGATCCGCAAAAAAAGTTGAATCAAACTCAATTCACCCAACCAGCTCTTTATGTTGTGAATGCCCTCTCCTATCGGAGTAAAATCCAAGAGACTGGTAAAAAGCCCGACTTTCTGGTGGGACACAGCTTGGGAGAATATAATGCTTTGGAAGCTTCAGGCGCGATTACTTTTGAAGATGGATTAAAGCTGGTTCAAAAACGAGGGATACTAATGAGCCAAGCTCCTAAAGGAAGCATGGCAGCTGTTATCGGTGCAAATGGAGAACAAGTTAAAAAGCTTCTGAAAAAATACGGTTTTGATACTATAGATGTGGCTATTTTCAACTCTCCAGAGCAGGTAGTTATCTCCGGTTTAAAAGAGGATATCGTTAAGGCCAGTGACAGTTTTCAAGAGGCAGGTACAAAATACATCATTTTAAATACAAGTGGTGCTTTTCACTCTCGTTATATGGAGTCTTCAAAAGTCCAGTTTGAAAAGTTTCTTAAAGGTTTTTCCTTTTCCAAACTCCAAATTCCGGTAATTTCCAATGTCACCGCACGGCCTTATATCCAAAGCGAAGTCAGTGAAAATCTAGCTAAGCAGATAACCCATTCAATCAAATGGACTGAAAGCATACGTTACCTTTTGGCTCAGGGCGAGGTCGAGTTTCAGGAAATAGGAGTTGGAATCGTTTTGACTAAGTTAATAACTTATATTAAAGCGAAGGAAAAACCGCTTGAAATTAAAAAAACGTCTGATAATTGGACTGTCCAGGAAAAGGTAGACCGATGGAATTCGATCCACCCAATTGGTTCAAAGGTTTCTGTAGATGGATATGAAAGTCCATTGGAAACTAGAACAGAAGCAATGGTTCTGTTTGGGCATCGAGCTGCCATCTATATGAAAGGATACAATGGGTATTTTGCGCTTGATGAGGTAACTCCAGCGTAACAGCATTGTTATTCAATTTCAATTCTGTTTTGAAACCTAACAGACCTCGACTTTATCCATTTAAGCGACGTAGCCCAAGGTATCGGTCAAACGTTCCAACAAAGCACGAGGGATTTTTACCATATGGGTCGACTCAGATCTTGCACCAGGAAATTTGAATGTCAATTCCTTGACTAAGTGCCAAATTTTTAAGGCGTTCAATGTCTTGTAAAAGAAATAACACTACCAAGTGTGGAAATATAGTTTGGAACGCAATTTGTGCGGCTTCGCCCCAATCGGGTAGGTCTAATGGGGCGATCGCAGCCGATAAATAAGCTTAATGCGCCAAAATGTAAGAAATCAGGGACAGTACGAACCAACGGTACACACCTAAAAGTGTCCCCTGTCCAAAACGGTGTTTTGCGGTTTTAAAACAACCTTCTATTTGCCATCTTCGTTTGCCCCACCAAGAAATAGTGCTAGCTTTCAGAGCTTTAGTAGAAATCTGGAGTTTAGACTAGTACATGGCGGCGTAAGTTTAGATAGGGTTATACTGCTAAAAGCTTCCCCTTAAAAGTCCACTGGAAAGGACGAGCTAACTTTTGGTTAAAGTAGTCAATAAAATTTAAGATTTGCTGTTTGAGATCGGCTTGAGAGGAAAAACTACCTCTTCTCAAGAGTTTACGTGTGAGAATACTAAACCAAATTTCAACTTGATTGAGCCCTTCGGGTATCTCCTTCGGAGACGCTTCGCGAACGCCAGTTGCTTCAAGTCGGGGAACCCGCCCAACGCACTAGCTCACCAGGAGCAGTGCTTTGGGGTAAAATGGAACACAACCTTGTGCAGCGGATTGGCTAAAAACTGGGCGCGAGTGCTCATTGATTGGAGGATGCCAGACTTGCCCTTAACACCTAAAGTGTCAAAGGCAATACCTTCAATGTCAGCAATCCATCGTACCAAGGATTCCGATTGATGGATATTCAAACAGTCCATAATCAAATGCCACTTACTCGCGGTCGGGTCAGAGGCAATCAAGCATTGGCAATGCGCTAGAAAATCGGCTTCCGTCCGGTGATGGTCAATAGTAGGAGCCACAAGTTGACCTGTAACAACATCGCGCATTGGCAATTAGGGTTTGCGTGCCATGCCGAATATATTCAAATTCTCGACATTCGACTTTGCCTGGTCGCATTGGTAAACTAGGAAGGGCGCGTTCGATGGCTTGAATGCCGGTCATTTCGTCAATGCTAATGGTTCGTTCTCCCTGAATAGCCCGTATTGGAGCACTCAGATAGTGTTGGCTGATGTCTTCTACTTTGACTGAAAACTCCGAGTCATACGGGGGGAAAAAGCCAGTAGCGAGACTGGTGCGGTTTGAGTTCTGCTTCGGCGGAAGCCACGTCCCACCTGACGGGGAGATATTTGCTCTACAATACCTCGCTTGATCAACTCCGACGCCAGTTCATGAGCACTCCAATGACTGATAGGAAGACCATATTCCATCGGATCATGGCAGGCGAGCGCCATGCATTCAACTTGCTGTTCCAGGGTAAATTTTAACGGTGCACCAAGACGCGAGCTATCAAGCAATCGCTCGATCACTGTTTTGGATTGGTCGCTAGTCTCAACCCAACGCCGTCGCCACTGCCGCACCATCTTAATACTGATATCCAACGTCCTTTGCAATTTCTGCATTGTTTTTTCCAACAGCCGCCTCAAGTACAATCCGCGCACGTTGTGCGATTTGTTGTGGCGTACTGGGTCGAAGAGCTAATTTTTCCAGGTCTTGCTCGTCAGTCTCACTTAGGATGATTGTCAGTGGTTGGCAAGGCATGAGTGCTTCAGTTAATCTCGTCATTTATACCCTAACCGAACTTACGCGCTCGCTGTACTAGTGATGTGTCCTGTAATTTTTGTAAAGTATTGGGGTGAAGAAGCAAATTTTTGATTGAGAGGATTATTTAGTTTGGTTATGAATGTAACGGAGCCAGTTCTAACTGATAGTAAAACGTTAAACGAAGTAGTTAACTGTTTAACAGAACATATTCCAATTCAGACTCAAGGTCAGTGTGACGGGGTCTTACACGAAAAAATTTGGGCAGCCTTTGTAAGATTTATTTGTGTTCCAAGACGAGTACCCGTAGTAATAAGGCTAGTCCTAAAAAATGTTCCGACAAGCAACGATATTCGTTACCATTTAGAGAAATATACAGACATAAATTCTCTAGAATCCGACTTAAATGCTGCACTTCAAAGCCGCTTACCAGACGGAATTCGACAAGGTAAACATTCATATTGCTATCGATTTTAACTTAATTCCTTATTATGGTGAACCATCAGCATTAGAATCACCATTTATTTATAGAAGTCAAGCTAAAAGTGGTGACGCATTGTCCCCGAAAAATCAGCCAGCCTTAATAAACCCTTCGTTATGCGTTCTCGTTAGTCTAGTCAACCAAAAAGGCTGGCTGATTTTTTACGTGTAAGACCTCGTACTTTTTCTTTTTACGCCTACGCACTTTCATTGTAATTAAGAAAAATAAACGAGTCACTTTAGCTATCAAAGCTGTTCAACAAAAAAATACCTTAGTTGCAATTCTTACCTATCTTTTAGCACTAATTGAGCCTTTGAATCTGAGAATTGAGCGATTGTATTTAGATCGAGAATTTTTTTGTGTGCCAGTAATCAGATGGTTGCAATGTCTCGATATCCCCTTTGAAATGCCAGCTATTATTCGAGGTAAATCGGGAGGTACTAGACAATTAATTAGAGGTCGGCGTAGTTACAAAACTACTTACACTTTAAACAGCGATAAATATGGTTCAGTAACTTTTCAAGTATGGATAGTTTGTACATATAAAAATGGTAAAATACGCGCGCCGGGAATTTTTTGTTTATGCTGTTTATAAAGTTAAGTTAACTTTGCAGCTTATACATGATGACTATCGCCTCCGTTTTGGGATTGAAAGCAGCTATCGAATGAAAAACCAGTGCCGGATAAAAACTACTATTAAAAATCCCACTATTAGGCTTCTCTTTGTAGCTTTAGCTTTTTTACTTATTAATATATGGATTGATCTAGTGTGGCATTATCTGAGCCGATTAAAAAGAAGCACTAGACAGGTTTTTTCTCATCTATTTACTCTTAAACAGATGCTTGAGTTTTTACGTCAAGCAGTAGACCGCAACTATGGCGTAGCCTGCGAAGTTTGTTTACCATCTGGCTGATTTTGGTTGATTTTCGGGGCTTATTTATAAGTGAATCTTATTATTCATGCCTCACAATCACCTTTTGTACATTTCTCAAAAAACGGTATCATACACTACTATTTTTTAGCGATTGCGCTCTGCGCAGTGCCAAAGGCAATCGCAGAAGTTTTCGGTCTACTGAACATGCATATCCTGCACTTTCTGTCAACGAATTGTACAAGACCTGCGCTCTAGTAGGCGATCGCCCTCTTCGTATTAGTGACATACCCTAAAATCTTCAACAAATCATTGTTGTGAGAATTCCTGCATTTATCTGAAATTTATGCTTGTCTTAGCTGCTAAAAAATTTTTGAGTTTACTGATATTTTTATTCTTTTTTTAAAAGACTAACGTTTCTCATATGATTTTTCTACCTCGCATTGAATTTTTGAATTTTAATTCATCTCGGATTCTCTCTAAATTTCATCGCACAAAATAACTGTAACAATAATTGAATACTACTTTAGAGGATTTATTTACAATCGGCAAATATTGATAATGCATCAATTTTTTAAACTAATTTCTTCAACAGTTTCGCACCGCGAACTAGTCTAAACTCCAGTTACGACTGGCTGTGACAAAACGAAAAGTCAGTAGTGGCTCACGTTCGCTATCTCGGGAAAGAGGATACTGCAAATCTTCTTACCGTGCTTCAAACGTGTCGTCGTCAGGGACGGTCAGTGATTGATTTCTTTGCTTGTGCGTTACGCGCATATGTCGGTCATATTGACGCGTTCCCCTGTCTTGTCCCTTTTTCTATGACCTGAATCCTTACGAAAAAATAATCGACTATTACAAACTGCGGTTTCAAATCGAATTCAATTTTCGAGATGCCAAGCAGTTTTGGGGACTGGAAGATTTCATGAACTTAAGCCAAACTGCTGTAACTAATGCTGTTAATCTAGCATTCTTTATGGTCAATTTGTCCCATCATCAACTCTTAGATTTTCGTCTCCTTAATCCCGGCTCCGGCATTATTGACCTTAAGGCTTACCCAGAGTGGTTTTCGATATGTCCATGAAATCTTAAAAATGCTTCCGGAAATGCCTGAGCCTATTTTATTAACCCAGATTTTTGCCAAGCTTACTTCTTTAGGACGTATTCATACCGTTTCTACACGCGTTGAACCCTCGTAAATTGGCAGAGGTATTGCCTAATTGGAAAGTTTTCCCTTTCTTTGCATCCCTAATCCACATCTTGCCTATTTTGTCAATGCGTAAGTCCTAAAAATCTCAGGAAAAAAGCTCATGCTCTCGGTCTTGAACTTGTCCCAATTCCTCAAAATACGCAAAATACTCCATTCTCTCCAACCCTTGCTACATAAGCCTTACAGAAAGTGTTTCTTCAGAGTAGAGACTTAATACAATTTATAATACTGTTGGCAAAATATTGTTACATACTGTGTTGTGCGTAACGATATTGTGCCAACAGTATTATAGGATCTGAATCGCGTTTATCAGAAAGACGGCTGAAAACCCTGCACCTTTAGGTCACGGATGAAAGCTACTTGAGGCGTAAACATTTCACTGTCAAAGGCTATGAAAGACTTAGTAAGTAAGTTAGATATAGAGGAAAACGGAGCAACCATGAATAGTTTTAACCCAGAAAAGCTAGTAGAAATGTACGATGCAACCGGAGAACTAGGTTTGTATCTTATCTTTGACAACCAGTTACATTTTGGCTATTGGGATAAAAATAATCCTAATGCCAGTCTTAGTGAAGCAGCCGCTCGGCTGACTCAAATTATGATCGATAAGTCAAAGATCCTTCAAGGAGAACGTTTCTGCGATCTTGGATGCGGTGTAGGTGTTCCAGCCATACAGATTGCAAAAGCGAAAGAATGTTTTGTTGATGGAATTACAATCAGCAAGTACCAATACGACAAGGGGAAGAAGCTAGCTGAGGAAGCTGGTATGTCTGATCGAGTTCGCTTCATCCAGAGTAATGCGCTGGCAATACCATGCGACGACGCAACCTATGACGGAGGCTGGTTTTTAGAAAGTATTTATCACATGGGACATCGCCAAGCCCTACGAGAAGCTTATCGAATCTTGAAACCAGGGGCAACATTACTCATCGCGGACTTAATAACAGGACCAAACACTAGCGAAGAATTCAAGACATTTGCTAGAGAACAACTGCATTCAGATCATATTCCAAAGGAAGATTATCCAGAATTATTGGATGAAGCCAGATTTGACTTGATCGAAATTGATGACATAACCGAATCTATGATGCCTTTTATGGTTCCTAAGGTTAAAGCAGGGTTCAAACAGTATGAAGCCCAAATTCTGCAATACGTTCAGAGGGAAGTGATGGACAATTGGCTTCGAGTGTTTGAGAGTGTGTGTGAGAATCTTGGGTATATATTGGTAAGGGCAAAAAAAAGAGTTTGCCCTTAGCTCGACTTTATCCATTTAAGCAGCATAGCCCAGGGTATCGGTCAAGGGTTCCAATAAAGTACGCGGGATTTTTACCATTTTAGTTGGTAAAGTTGAACGGAGAAAGCAACAATAGCACACGATAGCTCATGAGTGGTACACCTGTTTGAGGTATGCTATATGTAGCACACTCAAACCGAATAACTGTTATGGCTACTCAAAATCCCCGTATAGTGGGCTATGTTAGCCCCGAAAACCACGATCAGCTAAAAAAATTTGTGGAGCAACAGGCTCTGACCGAATCGAAGGGGATTGATGTGATCTTAAGCCAGTTTTTTAGCACTGCTTCTGACCCTAATAGTGGCAATCAAAGTAGCATATTAAATGTTGTTCTAGACCGAGTGACAGCACTTGAACAACAGATGGTTGAAGTAATGGGGGAGTGCGTAGCCTGAGAGACGAAAACGAATCCCTCAGGCAACAGCACACTAGTAGCATACTAAAGGAGACGATGATTGAACCAGACTATCAGGGAATACGCGATCGCTACCTCTCCAAATTGAAACTAGTACAGCGAGCGCATCAGCTTTTGGCGTTGAGGTCTAGTATCCTGTAATGCTTCATAGGTACTTGACCACTTACGCCGGAATACTAGGGAAAGAGATAAATCTGCTAGACAATCAGCTTTGCGCGTCACAATTACTGCATCAGTCAATTCAAATGTTGCATCATGCGCTCGACACAAATTTTTATATGCTGCACTACGAAATGCTTTTAATCTGGCGTTAGAATCCATAACGGTAGATGAGGGTCGGTGATGCTTCTCTCATCTTTCATTGCAGGGTGTCTGCCTTAACCGCAGATTACCCTCTATTTTTTTACACCAGTACATCCCCCCTGACTTCTAGTACAAAATAACTATTTTTTGGCGCTCGCCTGTTTTTAGTCTAAACACCAGTTATTACCAGTACTGCAATTTGAGACTTGCAGTTGTTCCCCAAGAGTTGTCTGTAAAATCACCTCCACACCTTTATTTGTGGCATTTGCCTTAACTCCGGTAATTGGTACAACTTGCTCCCCACTTCTTTGTTCTGGGTTCGGGGGGTTGGTTGGGGTTGGTGTTGGTGATACCAATTCTCTGTAACAATGAGCTTAATAATTGGGGTGGAAGGGAATTGCTGATCTAAGCTGTTAATGAGAACTAGAGGATGTATTTGAGAATGGTTCCTTCACTAAAATTAAAGATTCACGAAAGCCAACAGGAACGCCGAAATTCGTCTCAAAGCACAAAGGTCTGCCAGTGGGAAAGAACGTTTACAGATGCTGTACTGGTTAAAAAATGGTGAGGTCAATACTTGTAAAGAACTGGTCAAACGACTGAATCGTGGTCATGCAACGATTACAAGATGGCTCAAAAAGTATAAAGAAGGGGGTTTAGGGGCGTTATTAGAAGTCAAGTATGCGCCGTGGGTTAGAAACAATTTTCCCAACGCAAGCGATCGCCTGAGAAAAATTCTTCAACAATTTACTCCTGATTTTACTGCCTCGCTTATCGGTTGGGAATTTATCACCGCCGCTATATTAAGCTCATCTTCATAGAGAATTGGTATGACTGTACGAGTAGTTCCGCACTTTTGGAAAAATGTTCAATCTCACTGAGTTGAAAAATCTTTTTGGTCGGCTGGGCTGAATTGACTGAGATAAGAGAACTTGGAACTAGAGTTTTTTTGGATTTGGGGGCAACTTTTGAGTCAACGATCGCATTCGACGGCTCTGAACTTAACCTTTCTTTACACAGTCTTCTTTATTTCTGTCCAGCTACTTAGTAAACTTTGGAACATTTTATCCAGTTTCATGATTTTCCCCACAACCGATCACACCACTTAGTCAAACTTAAAGATATTTTCGAGGACACAGGAGAATTAATAGCAGTTATTCTCATTTCAGTGCAAATTAGCTTAGAGGATGTCTGAAAAGTTTATGGACGGTATATTTTGCCATTCTGAGCGCAACGAAGTGGAGCGAAGAATCTCGATTTCCCGTTAGGTTTTAAGATGCTTCACTTCGCTGTCGCTCCGTTCAGCATGACATTTTTGACTTCTCAGACATCCTCTTAGATAATATAATGAACTCATAACTGAAGAGTCATAAAAAATAAGTTGCAATAATTTTAAAAAAGTTGCGCTAGCTGTATAGCTCATCAGTAGCATTCAAGTACTAGGTTTGGACATAGGTTTAAGGTGTGTTGACGAGGTATTTAAATAAGTCATCAATCACAGCATCAGCCGCAAGCAAGTTTGACGCGATCCAAGTCAATCCATCTACAGAATACACACGTCCTTGCTGAACTGCTTTAAGCCTTCTCCCTAGCGGGCTTTGTAGGATTTCTTCAAAGGCTTTTCTTTCATCGTCTTTATGAGTTAAAACAAAAATAATATCCCCGTCTATCATCTCCAATTTTTCCTTAGAATTGAAGATGATATAGCCGTCGGATGTATTGACATCTTGCAACTGTGGACGTTGTAATCCCAGGTCATTGAGAATAAAACCCGCAAATGAATTTTTCGTTTGAATAAAGAATCCCCATTCACTGGAAGGAATAACAACGGATATTTTTTTATCTTGATATCGATTGTTTAAAGCTGTTTTTAGCTCGTCTATTCGCTGATAATAGTGATTCCAAGCTTGTCGTGCTTCTTCTTGTTTCCCTAATACTTCAATTACAAAGTCAAAATGTTTTTGCCAAGATGCTGGACCGTACCACTTACCGAGTGCGGTAGGGCTAATTTGAGACAGAAGAGGATAAATTGGTTGAACTTTTTCCCAACCCAGAATTAAATCAGGCTTAAGTCGCAATATCCTTTCTATATTAGGCTCATTTTGAGTGCCCAATACTTCTATTCCCTTAATTTTACTTTTCAAATATTCAGGAAACTTGTCCTGCATGTTATTTGTGACAGAAGTGGTTCCAATTGGTTTAACACCAAGCACAAGTGCATTAGCCAGAGTGAAGTGAGAAATGGTAACAAGACGTTTGGGATTTTTTGGAATACAAGTTTCCCCTATTGTATGTTGTACCACTCGACAGTCTTTCGCTGGCGTTATCTGGTTTGTGGCATTTTGATAGCTACTTGGATGACAACCCGAAGCAAGCACAAATGCCACGATTCCCATAAACAGCGTGTAGGTGAGACGACGTAAAAACTTTTTCATGAAGACCGTAACTTTTCAAAACCTCCAGGAAATGGATCCTTGCACTTCCAATGGATCACCTGGGAAAACACGATTTATATTGAAAGCACTTTCAAAATAATCAATGTCAAACAAATTTCTGAAATTGACGGCAGCCCGAAACTGATCGCGTTCGTAAAAGATAGCGGCATCAGTACGGAGGTAGCTAGGTAGCTCAAAAGTGTTTGCTAAGTCCCCTTGCCGCTCTCCCTGGTAAAACAGTCCCAAACCAAACCCTAACCCTTGTAAACTACCTTCCTGAACTTTATAACTCGTCCATAGATTAAAACTATGTTCAGGGACGCCATTGATCCGATTACCGACTGGAAAGTTGCTGTTGCCTTCACTAATACGAGCATCGGTGTAAGCATAGCCTGCTACGATGTTCCAGCCTGGTAAAATTTCACCAGAGATATTGAACTCAACTCCTTGGCTGTTCTGTTCACCTATTTGAAGACGCCGCAATGGATTATTTGGATCTTGGGTTGAGATATTGGTACGAGTTTGATCATAAAATGCCAAAGTTGCTGTAATTCTATCGCTTAAGTCTGCCTTGACTCCAACTTCATACAATGTACCACGCTCCGGCAGTGGAATTGTTCCACTTTCAAATACATTGTATGTCGGTCTGAAAGAGCGACCATAGTTGGCATAGAGAGAAATGGCAGGAATCGGTTGATAGACTAATCCAACTCTTGGACTAAAAACTTCTTGTTCAGCGGAGCCGTTAGCTCCGAAGGTATTGACGATGCGCTGATTGGCAATGTCAAATCGACCGCCTAGAAGCAACTTTAAATTATCTATTAGCGAAATTTGATCTTGGATGTAAAAGCCATAAGTATTTGCCGTGGATTCTCCTTCAAAGGGATTCTCGTATTGTGTTCCCAATGTCGGATTGTATACAGGATTGAAAATATCGATGGGAGCTAAATTCAAACGCGATCTGGGACGTGTAAAGCTCTCTTGTTCTTCTCTAGTGTAGTTAAAACCTGCAAGTAACTGATGTTGAATACTGCCTGTGGCAAACTGACCGACCACATAGTTGTCAAGGTTAAAAACTTTCCCATTAATTGGAGTAATGGCAAGCCTTCGTTGGAGAGTTCGATTTGCTTGCAATTGACCAACGGGAAACACAACGGCTCTATCTTGGTCAATCCATGCAGCTTCAAAAATACTACGTAGTTGCCAATTGTCACTGAAGCGATGCTCCAAGTTATACCCAATTCGGAATAACTCTACATCATCCCTATCTAACGATGGTTCACTTAAATTGCGACTCAACGGAATTTCGCCATTGGGATTAGGAAGGATAGTTCCCGCAGCCGGAAGCCCCATCTGCCCATAGGAACCCGAAATATTAGTGTATTCGGCTGATAGTCTCAGGTTTGTGCGATCGCCAATTTGCCAAGAAATTACGGGCGCAACTAGATACTGCTGTCGATCAAAGTTGTCAACGAAACTTTCGGTGGTTTTTGCTGCAAAGTTCAAACGGTATAGTAGCGTTTTATCGCTGTTTAATGGACCAGACAGGTCGATCGCGCCCCGATAGAAGTTGAAGCTACCTGCTGAGGCTTCTACGAAGTAGTAAGGTTCGCTAAGTGGTTGTTTGCTAATAATATTGATAACGCCACCAAGCGAACCTTGACCATACAGAACGGAAGCCGGTCCTCGCAACACTTCAATTCGTTCGGTCGTAGCAGAATCAAAGCTATTGAACGTGCTGTAGGGAGAGCGTGTTCCATCTCTTAAAACATCTGTAGTAGCATCAAAGCCTCGAATTCTCGGATCTTCATAAATTGATGTAGACGACTGGTTTGCTTGGGATATGCCAGGTACACTTCTGAGCGCGTCTACTAGGTTTCTTGGCTGTCGATCTTTAATCACCTCTTGAGGCACCACCTGAATCGATTGGGGAATGTCACGTAGTGGCGTATCGGTTTTGGTTGCAGTTGACGAATCTGTTACGCGATAACCATCTTGCTCACCCGTTACCACCAACTCAATCGGCTCATCCTGCTGTGAGTTCAGTGGTTTGTCTTGGGGGGTTTCGCTAGCAGGCTTTTCTGGCTCAGGCTTTTGCGGTGTTTCCGGTTGCTGTGGTGGCTGCATTGCTGTCGCCGCAGAAGTTATACCAAAAACCAGCCCTGCATTATCATCAAATAACTCAACTGTCGGCAAAGCCTTCTCACCTACCACCGTCACCCGCACAGTATTAGCATTAACATTCGTAACTGTTATCTCGGTAATTCCCGTGAGTGGTTTCTCGGAACGAAATGTAAAAGCCTCGCCCGATGGTAACCGCAGTTGTGCTCCAGATATATCAGCAATAAAATTATTACCAGCACTGCGATTTGAGACTTGCAGTTGTTGCCCAACAGTTGTCTGTAAAATCACCTCCACACCTTTATTTGTGGCATTTGCCTTAACTCCCGTAATTGGTACAACTTGCTCCCCACTTCTTTGTTCTGGGTTCGGGGGGTTGGTTGGGGTTGGTGTTGGTGACTGTACGAGTAGTTCCGCACTTTTGGAAAAATGTTCAATCTCACTGAGTTGAAGAATCTTTTTGGTCGGCTGGAGTGAGTTGACTGAGGTCAGAGAACTTGAAAGTTGAGTTTTTTTGGATTTGGGGGCAAATCTTGAGGATTGGGTGATTGCTAATCCCTTGTTCGTAACTTTGCCTGTGTCACGAGATGTGGGTTTACCTGGGGTTACAGAAGATTTACCTTGTACATCCTCTGGGACTTCCTCACCTTGAGCAGGAGTGATGATAAAAACAATAGCTGCGCTTGTCAGTAGTAAACTTTGGAACATTTTATCCAATTTCATGATTTTCCCCACAACCGATCACACCACTTAGTCACACTCAAAGATATTCTCGAGGACACAGGAGAATTAATAGCAGTTATTCTCATTTCAGTGGAAATTAGCTTAGATAATATAATGAAGTCACACAAGACACAAGATAATTAACAAGTTTTTTCAATAATTGCTGACAAGCAGCAATCCTTCCCAGGCTGGATATCGATTGGGAACATCAGCCCTAGGGGGCTGGGGGGTTAGGTTTCGCGTTGGTTTTTCCACATGATGTGAAAAGTCAGTTAAACGGATTTGGTATCAGGGCTAGGTGTAGCAGAGCCACTGCGCCCTTAGAGGTTCCCTAGTTGAGTGCAAGTGGCGTTTTCCCTCTGTAGGTGGCTGGCATTGTGGGATGTGGTGGAGTACTAGTCTCATGTACAACTGAACCAATATGAGTTGGTGGAAGGCTCGCATCTTTATATACAACGGTTTTCAAGTAAAGAAACCACAGGGTAGAGGCAAAGGCTAGCCCATACGTGTCAACAATCACGTTGGAACCTTTATTCCACGTTGATTTTACCCCACCCCCAACCCCTCCCCTTGCTAAGGGGAGGGGCGGTTTTGACGCAAGACAAAACCGGGGTGGGGTGAAGCGAGAATTGTGGGCAAGTGTAAGAGCTTGATATAACGCAACTACAAGCTTTTCAGCTTCAGTTGACACGTATGTACCCCACCGGCTCTATCGGGCACCCTCCCCGATGGATTGGCGAGGGTTGGGGAACTCGGGGTTCCCTTTGGGGATTAGGGGCAGGGTGTACTTCATTTAGATGCAAAGTGCTCTAAATCAGCAACATTCATTTATTTAGCTATTGAGAAATATTATCTGATCATGACGGCAGATTATAAATTCGGGTTTATTAATAACTTTTTGTAATACATCTCCTCTTGCCTAAAGCTATTATTCTCGATAAAGTACTGAAGAGTAATCGAAAATTACTTTCAACAATTTTGAAAAAGAGTTGCGCTAGATGTATCACTCATCAGTAGCGTTCAAGTACTAGCAGTGGTTAGCTAAACTGACTATCGAAGGTTGAGACCAAAGTTAAACAATTTCCTACACTCCCTAGCCTCAACTCATAAACTTTGGTTTGGTTGACTACTAGATTAATAAAAAATCTGGTCAGTAAGAATGTAGTAGTGGGCATAGGAGGTATAGAGTGCAAGATTTTGCGTTTACCGAAAGTGAGGAACCGAACAACTAAGGTCAATACGCGAGCACTTGAATAAAGGTTTTGCTCTAACGTCTAGGTTTGTCTGTTTATTTTTCTACCGCCATATGTAAAACTTGAGGGGCGGTAGGTGTACCACGGTTGCATCTAATCAAGGTAAAAATGAATCAATTCTCCAATGATCTCCTTGAAGATTCTTGTGAGTGTTCTACAGTTGTTGAACTCTTGCGTTTAAGAAGCTTTACACACCCTAATCGAGATGCTTTTACCTTCTTGCTTGATGGTGAAACAAAACAAGCGACACTCACTTATCAACAATTAGATCAACTTTCCCGTAGGATAGCAGTTCAATTACAAGCACGAGGTTTAACAGGGGAACGAGCTTTACTACTTTATCCACCAGGACTGGATTACTTGGCTGCTTTTTTCGGTTGCTTGTATGCGGGAGTGATTGCTGTTCCTGCTTATCCGCCGCGCAATCAGCGCAACACACCGAGAATACAAGCTATTGAAAAAGATGCACAAGCAGCGATCGCTCTCACTACAACAGCGATTCTGTCTACAGTACAGTCTTTACTCACACAAAAAACTGACCTCACATCTTTGCAATGGTTGACGACTGATAACCTTGCACAAGGGACAGAAGATACTTGGCAACAACCTTCTATTGATAAAGATACTTTAGCTTTTCTACAATACACCTCCGGTTCAACAGGGACACCTAAAGGGGTCATGCTTAGTCATGGCAATCTCTTGCACAATGCAGCCGTGACTTACCAATATATGGGACATTCATCCAGCAGCCAATTTGTTTCTTGGCTGCCGGCATACCATGATATGGGACTTATTGGTGGTATTTTGCAACCCCTATATGGTGGCTTTCCTTGCACCTTAATGCCTCCAGCATCTTTTTTGCAAAGTCCATACCGTTGGTTGAAGGCTATTTCAGACTATAAAGGAACTACAAGTGGTGGTCCTAACTTTGCCTACGAATTATGCGTTCAAAAGATTACTCCCGAACAACGTTCCACTCTAGACTTGAGTAGTTGGAGTGTGGCTTTTAATGGTGCTGAACCAATTCGACATGAGACTTTAGAACGCTTTGCTTTATCTTTTGCAGAATGCGGCTTTTGTCCAGAAGCTTTTTACCCCTGCTACGGTATGGCAGAGGCTACTCTCATGGTTTCTGGTAGTGTGAAAGCCAATGTTCCCATCACGAAAATTGTTCAAAAAACTGCTTTAGAGCAAAATCGGGTCATCGATATTCAGCCTGATGACTCCGATTGCCAATCTCTTGTGAGTTGCGGTCGAACTCTGTCAGACCAGCAAATTATTATTGTTAATCCTGAAACCTTAACTGCTTGTCCGCCAGATGAAGTCGGTGAAATTTGGGTATCTGGTCCTAGTGTTGGTCAAGGATATTGGAATCGTCTGGAAGAAACGCAACAAACTTTTCATGCTTGTGTCACAGACGGGGGTTCTGAAAAATTCTTGCGGACTGGAGATTTAGGCTTCTTGGATAATGGAGAACTCTTCATTACTGGTCGAGCTAAGGATTTAATTATCATTAGAGGTCGCAATCTCTACCCGCAAGATATAGAACTGACAGTAGAACGCAGTTATCCATGCTTGCGTTCAGGAAGTGGCGCAGCTTTCACAGTAGAACTAGACAATGAAGAAAAGCTGGTTGTGGTGCAAGAGTTGGAGTTCCGCGCCAAACCAAATATTGAGGAAGTCATAGCAGCAATTCGTCAGGCGGTTGCAGAAGAACATGAAGTGCAAGTCTATGCAGTCGTTCTCATTAAAGGTGGTAGTATTCCAAAAACTTCTAGCGGGAAAATTCAGCGCCGTGCTACTCGTGCAGAATTTCTTGCCGACAACCTAGACGTAGTTGGAAGCAACATCCTAAAAAGGACTGATATTGCTTTAAGCGAAAATCGATTACAGCGCTCTACTCTTTTGGCACTTTCCCCACGAGAGTGTCAGCCACTTTTAGAATCATATCTCGTTGAACTCTTGGCGCAGGTGCTTTCAATAGCGCCGGATGAAGTCAAGCCTGAACAATCATTAACCACTTTAGGGCTTGATTCTTTAAAAGTCTTTGAATTAAAAAACCGGATTGAAGCTGATTTAGAAGTAGAAGTATCTGTAGCAGATTTCTTTGAAGGGATGAGTGCGCGAGCTTTAGCGACAAAGATACTGGCTGAACTGACAATAGCTGCAATACCGTCGTTATCCCTTACCAAACAAGACAAAGATACATCTATTCATCCTCTGTCTTCTTCCCAGCGGGGATTGTGGTTTATTCATCAGCTAACTCCCAATACCGCTACATATAACATTCCTATAGTTATTAGCTTAGAAGGTTGCATTAACTTAACAGCCTTACAAGATAGTCTTAACGAAATTATTAGACGACACGAAGTATTGCGAACAAGCTTTGCAGTGGTAGATGGACAGGCTGTCCAGATTATAAATCCAGTAACACCTTTAACCTTAGAGCTTAAAGATTTACGCTCATTGTCAGAAAATGAACGTATTCAAGAAGCGCAACGTTTGGCTACAGAACTTGCGCAGCAGCCATTTGACTTGTCTTCTCAATCGCTTTTACGTGCAAAACTTTTGCACTTAAATGAACAAAATTATCAACTACTTGTGACTCTGCATCATATAATTGCAGATGGTTGGTCTATTGGTATTTTGATCAAAGAAATAGCTGCACTATACGAAGCATTTTCTACTGGCAAAACCTTACTGCTTCCTGAATTACCTATTCAGTATAAAGATTTTGTCAATTGGCAACGACAATGGCTTGATTCCGAGCGCATTCAGCCTTTGCTGACTTATTGGAAACAAAAGTTGAAGGGTGAGCTTCCTGTACTCAATTTACCAACTGACCGTCCGCGATCGCCAGTTCAAACCTTCAATGGCGCTCAAGCGAAATTAGTTCTTTCCCAAACTCTAAGAAAAGAACTGAAGATTTTGAGCCAAGAGCAGGGAGTAACTCTGTTTATGACCTTGCTTGCAGCCTTCAAAACCTTGCTGTATCGCTACACAGGTCAGAGTGATATTTTAGTGGGTTCGCCAATTGCAAATCGTAATAGAGCAGAAATAGAGTCATTAATAGGATTTTTTGTCAATGTTTTAGTACTCCGTACAGACCTTTCTGGTGAACTGAGTTTTCAGGAGTTATTGGCGCGAGTGAAGTCAACAGCTTTAAAAGCTTATGTTCACCAAGATTTACCTTTTGAAAAGTTAGTAGAGGAAATACAACCACAAAGAGACCTGAGTTACAACCCACTATTTCAGGTGATGTTCGTTCTCCAGAATGTTCCAATATCAAATCCAAGTCTGTCAGATGTATCAGTTAGTTATAAAGAAGGTTACAACGGAACATCTAAGTTTGATTTGACATTGTTTATGGAGGATTCCGAGCAAGGGTTGGTTGCAACATGCGAGTACAACACGGATTTATTTAATGCAGATACCGTTACCCGGATGCTTGGACACTTCCAGACTTTACTCGAAAGCATAGTTAGGAATCCCGAACAACGCATTTGGGACTTGCAATTATTAACGCCATCTGAAGTCCGACAGTTATTAGTTGAGTGGAATGATACCAAGACAGACTATCCGCAAGATAAATGCATTCATCAATTGTTTGAGGAACAGGTAGAAAAAACACCGTCTGATATTGCTGTTGTCTTTGAAGATCAGCAATTAACCTATAGAGAGTTAAACAACCGAGCAAACCAGCTGGCACATTACTTGCAGCAGGTAGGCGTAAAGCCAGATGTTATTGTTGGTATCTGTGTGGAGCGTTCTATTGAAATGGTAGTAGGATTGCTAGCCATTATGAAGGCAGGGGGTGCTTATATGCCCCTAGATCCAGCCTATCCTAAAGAACGCTTAGCGTTTACTTTGTCAGATTCTCAGGTGTCAGTATTATTAGCACATACTCATTTAGTTGATGACTTGCCACCACATTCTGCACAACTAGTATGTATCGACACCGACAGGACAGCGTTTGCTGATTACATCTCAGAAAATGTAGTCAGTAATGTGATACCAGAAGATTTAGCCTATGTAATTTATACATCTGGTTCTACAGGAAAACCCAAAGGAGTACAAATTCCTCACAGCGCTGTGGTTAACTTCTTAAGTACCATGCGTCAAATTCCAGGACTAGCTAAGGAAGATATTCTCCTATCTGTCACTACCTTATCTTTTGACATTGCAGCACTAGAATTGTATCTGCCACTGATTGTTGGCGCTCGTTTAGTATTAGTCAATCGAGAGGTTACCACCGATAGCAACCAGTTGTTAAAACAGTTAGTCTCCAATGATGTAACAGTTATGCAAGCCACCCCTGCTACTTGGAGAATGCTGGTAGCTGCTGGCTGGCAAAGCAAGAATACCATGAAAATTCTTTGTGGTGGTGAAGCCCTCGACTCTTCACTTGCGTATCAGTTGCTAGAACGAGGTCAAGAAGTGTGGAACTTATATGGTCCGACAGAAACCACTATTTGGTCAGCAGTACAAAAGGTAAACTATCAAGAGCAACAGCAGGGTGTTAGCTCTATTGGTCGTCCCATCGCCAACACCCAATTCTATATCTTAGATCCACATCAGAAATTAGTTCCTGTAGGAGTTCCAGGTGAACTGCATATTGGCGGTCTTGGGTTGGCGCGAGGTTATTGGAATAGACCTGAGTTAACTAAAGAAAAGTTTATTCCTAGTCCTTTTGAATCCGGAAAACGCCTTTATAAAACTGGAGATTTAGCGCGTTACCTAACAGATGGCAAGATTGAATTTTTGGGCAGAATTGACCATCAAGTAAAAATTCGCGGTTTCCGTATTGAACTAGGAGAAATTGAAGCTTTATTAGAGCAACATCCACAGGTACGAAAAACGGTAGTAGTAGCTAGAGAAGATATACCAAATGACTGTCGTCTAGTTGCATATGTAGTTACTCATGAAACTACGCTTTCTGTTAATGAATTACGGGATTTCCTCAAGAAAAAACTGCCTGAATATATGCTTCCTTCTGCCTTTGTGGTGTTAGATGCTTTACCTTTGACTCCTAATGGCAAAGTAGACCGTCGTGCCTTACCTGCACCTGATAATCTGCGTCCAGAGTTAACAGCAGCTTTTCAAGCACCTCAGTCTGAAATTGAAAAAACAATTGCTCAGATTTGGCAAGAGGTGTTGCATTTAGATAAACTGGGTATTCATGATAATTTTTTTGATTTAGGCGGTCATTCGCTACTGATGCTTCAGGTAAATAACAAGCTGCGTGCAATATTGCAGCGAGATATATCAGTAGTGACTATGTTTCAAAACCCTACTATTCACTCATTCGCGCAGTATTTAAATCAACAGCAACAGCTTTCTTTTACAGGAACACGTGATCGGGCTCAAAAGCAAATTGAAGCTATCAATCGCCAAAAGCAATTATTGAGCAGACAAGGTAAAAAGAATTATGAATAACGCTACAAATTATAATCTCCTAGAAGGTATTGCGATTGTTGGAATGGCTGGACGGTTTCCAGGTGCAAAAAATGTTTCTAGCTTTTGGCAGAATTTATGTGATGGAGTGGAGTCAATTTCTGTATTTACAGATGAAGAATTAATTGGCGTTGGAGTTTCCCCAGAATTACTCAGTAACCCTAATTATTTGAAAGTTGGTGCAACATTAGAAGATGTAGATTTTTTTGATGCTTTATTCTTTGGCTTTAATCCTAAAGAAGCAGAAATCACTGACCCGCAACACCGTGTATTTTTAGAATGTGCGTGGGAAGCACTGGAAAATGCTGGTTATGATTCCCAAAGATGTGAAAGTCGGATTGGGGTTTATGCTGGTGCTAGTTTAAATAATTATCAATCATTTAATTTAATCCGTGACCAAATTGGATCAGCGAACAGTTTCCAAAAAATGATAGGCAACGATAAAGATTTTCTTGCCACTCGCGTTTCTTATAAATTAAATCTCACTGGTCCAAGTCTGACGGTACAAACCGCTTGTTCCACTTCTCTGGTTGCGGTTTCTTTAGCTTGCCAAAGCTTATTAAATTACCAATGCGATATGGCTTTAGCAGGTGGAGTCTCTATTCGCATTCCGCAAAAAACAGGGTATTTGCATCAAGAAGGGGGAATTTTATCGCCTGACGGTCATTGTCGTGCCTTTGATGCCAAAGCAAAGGGAACGATTATTGGTAATGGTGTGGGAATTGTAGTTTTGAAGCGGTTAGCTGAGGCGATCGCTGATGGTGATAATATTTATGCTGTCATCAAAGGTAGCGCCATCAATAATGATGGTTCTAATAAAGTCGGTTACACAGCACCCAGCGTCAACGGACAAGCTCAAGTCATTGCAGAGGCGCTTGCTTTAGCAGGTGCAGAACCTGAGACAATTAGCTATATTGAAGCTCATGGTACAGGAACTGTTTTAGGTGACCCAATTGAAATTTCCGCTTTAACAAACGTTTTTCGTGCCAGTACCGAGAAAAAAGGCTTTTGTGCAATCGGTTCAGTCAAAACGAATATTGGTCATTTAGACGCAGCAGCAGGGGTTACAAGTTTAATCAAAACTGTTTTGGCTCTCAAACATAAACAAATACCCCCTAGCTTAAACTTTGAAGAACCTAACCCTGAAATTGATTTTGCTAACAGTCCTTTTTACGTCAACACCAAGCTGACGGAATGGAAAACTACTCATACCCCTCACCGTGCTGGTGTGAGTTCTTTGGGTATCGGTGGAACCAATGCTCACGTCATTTTAGAAGAAGCCCCCATGCTTCCAGAATCTAGCCCTTTTCGTAGTTGGCAGTTATTAGTACTTTCAGCCAAAACAGATTTTGCATTAAAAAGTGCTACTGTCAATCTGGCAGATTACCTAAAACAGCATCCTGATTTAAACCTCGCGGATGTTGCTTACACGTTGCAGTGTGGACGACAAGTTTTTGAGCATCGGCAGACAGTTGTTTGTCGGGATATTGCAGATGCGATCGCTGCACTTGAAGATCCAAAGCGCTTACTTACCAATGTTCAACAAACTGAAGAACGTCCCCTAGCCTTCATGTTTCCAGGACTGGGTACTCAATACGTCAACATGGCTGGGGAACTTTATCAAGTTGAACCAACATTTCGGCAACAAGTTGACTACTGTTGTGAATTTCTCAAACCGCTTCTGGGTCAAGATTTGCGAGATGTCCTGTATCCCAACCGAAACAGTGAGAATGACATTCAGCAAAAACAAAACACTCTTGCTGCTGGGCTAGATTTGCGAAAAATGTTAGGTCGTGGGGCGGAACAAGCAGATGTAACCACTCAAAAACTCAATCAAACTTATCTTACTCAGCCAGCTGTTTTTGTCATTGAGTACGCCTTGGCCCAGTTGTGGATGGAATGGGGAATTCGTCCGGCGGCAATGATTGGCTACAGCATCGGTGAATATGTCGCAGCTACGCTAGCAGGGGTGTTGTCTGTTGAAGACGCTCTGACTCTCGTCGCTAAAAGAGCGCAAATGATTCAGGAATTACCAAGTGGCGCAATGTTGGCTGTCCCCCTTTCGGAAGAACAGGTGCATCCTCTATTGAGTGAGAATCTTTCTTTGTCAGCAATCAACGGTTCGCAGCAGTGCGTTATTGCTGGAGTCATAGACGCTGTGGATGAATTAGAAAGCAAGTTGACTGAAAGGGGATTAGCCTGTCGCCGTTTGCAAGCTTCCCATGCCTTTCATTCAAAAATGATGGATGTGATCGCACAACCCTTCACCGACTTGGTAAAAACTGTCAGCCTCCAGCCACCCAAAATTCCCTATTTATCTAATGTCACGGGAACTTGGATTACAGCAGCCGAAGCTACAGATCCCACATACTGGGCAAAGCATCTATGCGAAACCGTGCGTTTTGCAGATGGAATTCAACAATTATGGAAAAAACAAAATCCGATTCTGTTGGAGGTGGGATCGGGACAGACGCTGAGCAG
Source organism: Scytonema sp. PCC 10023 (assembly GCF_963920835.1). Lineage (NCBI taxonomy): Bacteria > Bacillati > Cyanobacteriota > Cyanophyceae > Nostocales > Scytonemataceae > Scytonema > Scytonema sp. PCC 10023. The sequence continues at coordinate 122,777 of NZ_CAWUDP010000012.1, read as the reverse complement.
TTTAGCTTTACAGTGTTTGGATAGCGATTCTTTTACAGATCAAGTTGTACTGCCCTCGCTCCGGCATTCCTACGAGCGACAGCCAGATTTGGCTTTGTTGCTTAAGACATTAGGTCAATTGTGGCTCTCAGGAGTCCAGATTGATTGGTCGGGCTTTTATGCCAATGAGCGCCGTCATCGCCTTCCCTTACCGACTTATCCCTTTGAGCGCCAACGTTATTGGATTGAACCACAAAAACCATCACCTTCACCCAGACAGTTCCACCCAAGACCAACAGCATCAGAGCTTTGGAAATCTCTGGTAGAGGTTGCTCAGATGCAAGCGATTCAAGGGAGCTTGGAATTTGACGACCAAACTTATCGAGCAAACAAACAATGGTTAGATCGTTTATGTACTGCTTACATGAGCCTTGCCCTGAAGCGCTTAGGTGCATTTAGCGATATAGCCAAAAAGTATTCTATTGAGGAATTATTTGAGCAATGTTCTATTATTCCTAAATACCGTGAATTGTTGTGTAGGTGGCTAGAAGTACTGGTAGAGCAAAATCAGTTACAGCAAGAGGAGGGCCTATTTACAAACTTTTTACCATCGTCAACAGACCATATCGATACTCTTTTAGAAGAAGTCAGAGTCAGATGGGCAGATACACCTCAAAATATAAACCTGATCCAGCTCTTTGGTGAAAATCTGGTAGCTGTGCTTACTGGTCAAAAAGAACCGTTGGAGTTGCATGTTGCTACATTAGTCAAGCAAGGAGAAATTTCTCGACAAAACTTGCCCTCTGAGGTTTACTTAAGAGGGATTATGCGGGCAATGCTGGAAAAGCTGGCAATAACTTTACCAGCAGACGTGAACCTAAGAATTTTAGAAATCGGCGGTGGAACTGGGATCGCCACGGTGGAATTACTACCTGTGTTACCATCCCAGCAAACAAATTATACTTTTACCGATGTGGGCGGTTTTTTTGTCAAAGAAGCCAAAAATAAGTTTAGTGCCTATCCTTTTGTCCAATATGGCTTACTAGACATTGAGCGATCGCCCCAAGAGCAGGGGTACAATAGCCACAGTTTTGACTTAGTGGTAGCTGTTAATGTATTGCACACAAGCCGCAACATCAAAGAAACCCTTCAGTATGTTCACTCTTTATTAGCTCCAGGAGGCTTCTTACTGCTCTGGGAGATCACTCAAGCTAGACGAGAGTTTGACATGATTGACGGTCTGCTCATGAATCCCATAGAGGATGAACAAGGCAGCCGCAACATGGCTAATCCATTTTTATCAAAAGAGCAGTGGCAGGAAGCACTAAACTCTTGTGGTTTTGTTGAAGTGGCGGCTTTTTCTGAATTTGAAGCCTTTGGGGAACATGTCTTTGTTGCTCAGGCTTCTTCATCAGCAGCATTATCAGCACCAGCAGCATTTACCGCGTTGGTTGATCAAAAAGATGCTGATAAGACGCATAAAATCCCATCAGACAAAAAGTCCGACATTGCCGACTGGTTCTACATCCCATCGTGGAAACGCTCAGTGCTGCCGCAGCCTTTTAAATCGAAGGTTCAGGTAAGTCATCTGGGGTACTGGTTAGTATTTGTTGATGAGTGCGGCTTAGGTACGCAACTCGTGAAGCGACTTGAACTAGAAGGTCAAAATGTGATTACTGTAAAAGTTGGGGAGCAATTTCGTAGTGAGAGCGAATTTCCTACAGAGGGGCTTTGTCAACGTGTATACACAATTAACCCTCGACAAAGGGATGACTACAACGCCCTGCTCAAAGAGCTTCGCGCCCAAGACGTGATACCAGAGACGATTGTTCATTTATGGGGTATTACACCTTTGGCTCACAAAGAATCAAGACTTGAAAGATTTGACGAAGCCCAAAATTTGGAATTGTACAGTTTGCTGTTTATAGCTCAAGCACTTGGAAAACAGGATTTGACTAATGAGTTTCAAATCACAGTCGTTTCCAACAGTATGCAGTCAGTGACTGGAGAAGAAATTCTCTGCCCGGAGAAGGCGACTGTGCTTGCACCTGTTAAAGTCATTCCGCAAGAATACCCAAACATTAGCTGTCGTAGCATTGACATTATTATTCCTCCGGAGGGGAGTGGGCAAGAGGAAAAAGTCATAAACCAACTGTTAACAGAACTCACTACTCTTACCTCTGACCTGATTATTGCCTACCGTGGTCTCCATCGTTGGGTGCAAACCTTTGAGCCAGCTCGATTAGAGGAAGCAAAAGACGGGAAATCACGCTTAAAGGAAGGAGGAGTCTATCTGATTACAGGTGGACTTGGAGGTATTGGTCTTGTACTGGCAGAACATTTGGCGAAAACTGTACGAGCCAAATTACTCCTAACAAAACGTTCAGCTTTTCCTGCTAGAGACAGCTGGGAAAAATGGCTAGCTACTCACGATGAGACTAATAGCATTAGCCGCCAGATTAGGAAAGTGCAAGAACTTGAAGAACTGGGTGCCGAAGTTTTGGTAGCCAATGCTGACGTAGCTAATCAGCAACAAATGCAAGAAGCGATCACTCAAGCAGAAGACAAATTTGGACAACTCAATGGCGTGATCCATGCTGCCAGTATCTCTTCAGGAGGTTCATCTCTCATTCTTGAAGATGTATGTAAAACTACGTGCGAACAGTACTTTCAGCCAAAAGTACATGGACTCTTAGTGTTGGAAAATGTTTTACAGGATAAAGAGCTTGATTTTTGTTTATTGATGTCTTCCTTATCGTCAGTTATAGGAGGAATAGGAACTGTTGCTTACTCAGCAGCAAATTTCTTCGTTGATGCTTTTGTTCATCAGCATAATCAGACAAATCCTATACCTTGGGTTAGTGCTAACTGGGGTTTCTGGAAAGTTAAAGAAGAAGAGCAATCTCGACGAATTTTGGCGGAAAATTGGGGTGAATTAGGTCTCACACCGCAAGAAGGTATCAATGCCTTTGAACGAATTTTATTCTGGAATAAATTTAATCAGATATTGGTTTCCCCTGGTTCTCTACAAGCTACCATTGAAAAATGGGGTAAGCCTAAATTTTTACAAGAAAAAGCAGATTACCAAAAAGTCAATGTATCTTCTCGTCACTCGAGACCGAATTTAAAGAATGCCTATGTTGCTCCTAGTAATGATGTAGAGTGCAAACTGGCTGAAATTTTTCAAGAGTTACTGGGTATTGAGCAGGTAGGCATTCATGACAACTTCTTTGAGTTAGGAGGAGATTCCTTAATAGGAACTGTAATGATTTCTCAGCTTCGCAAAGATTTTCATATAGAACTATCTGTTCGTTCCCTTTTTGAGGCACCCTCTGTATCTGAATTGGCTCTGGTTATTGAAGAAACAATCATAGAGGAGTTAGAAAAATTGTCTGACGTTTAAGTTCATTTGAATTTGGAAAACCTTACTTGAAACTCATGAAAAATATTCGCTTACAGGGTTAATTATGAACATTCAAAGAGTAGGTGTTGTTGGTGCAGGCGTAATGGGAGTAGGGGTTGCACAAAACCTTGCTCAAACAAACCATCAAGTCATTCTAGTGGATATTTCGGAAGATATTCTGGATAAAGCCAAACAAGAAATCAGGAATAATATTCGCTTTCAGGGGTTTTTCAAGAAAACTGACAATATAGAAACTCCAGATACCGTCCTCAACAGGATTGAGTTTTCTACCAACTATAAATTTCTGGAATCTGCAGATTTTGTAGTTGAAAATGTCACAGAAAAGTGGGATATTAAAAAGCAGGTCTATTCCCTGCTAGATTCTATTTGCCCAGCAGATAGCGTATTTGCAGCTAACACATCAGCAATTCCCATTACCCGCATTGCTTCAATGACTAAGCGTGCCGATAAAGTGATCGGTATGCACTTTATGAACCCTGTCCCAATGAAGCCGATGGTGGAAGTGATTCGCGGTTATCATACTTCTGAGCAAACAATTGAGATAGCAAAAAAAATGCTAGCTCAGATGGGTAAAGAATGTATCATTGTCAATGATTCGCCGGGTTTTGTTTCCAACCGCGTGCTGATGTTAACTATTAACGAAGCTGTTTTTCTGTTGCAAGATCAAGTCGCTACTGTAGAAGATGTAGACAAAATCTTTAAATCCTGCTTTGGTCACAAAATGGGACCTTTAGAAACAGCAGATTTGATTGGGCTAGATACCATTTTATTTTCTATCGAAGTTTTGTACGAAAACTTCAATGATAGTAAGTACAGACCATGCCCTTTACTTAAAAAAATGGTAGATGCAGGATTACATGGTAAGAAAAGTGGCAAAGGATTTTACGTTTATCAATAAATAGGATTTCCAGGAATGAGCGAAGTTAAAACTAAAGTCAAAACCTTCCTTTCTCGATTTTTCGGTAATCATGACTTACAGTCAGATGAAGACATTTTTGCTCTAGGTTTTGTTAACTCTATGTTTGCCATGCAACTTGTTTTGTTTGTAGAGCAAGAGTTTAAAATTACCATTGAAAATGAAGATTTGGAGTTTGAAAATTTCCGAACAATAAACTCTATTGCCAGCTTAATTGAACGTAAAACTGCAATCTTAGTGCAGAAATAAAATAAAAATTGCCATTTTCTATGGCAGAGTTGTATTATGAAACTAGAACTGTCTTCTCAACAAAAAAACGCTCAATCTGAATTTAGAGCTTTTGTTAATGAGGAAATATGTCCTTATGCTGGGGAATGGGATCTCAAAGAATTTACTCCGCCAGAACTCATTAAAAAAATAGCTCAACGTGGTTTCCTCGGTGCCATATTACCGCAAGAATATGGTGGTCAAGCAATGGACATGATTACCTACGGTATTCTCAACGAGGAAATTGGACGGGGATGCTCTTCTGTACGCAGTTTGCTGACAGTTCACAACATGGTTTCCCAAGCGGTGTGTAAATGGGGAAATAAATCTCAAAAAGAATATTGGCTTCCCAAATTTGCATCTGGAGAAACAATAGCTGCTTTTGCATTAAGTGAACCAAATGTAGGTAGCGATGCTAAAAGTGTAGAAACAACAGCAACACTTTCTGGTGATGCTTATATTTTAAATGGGCAAAAAAAATGGATCACCTATGGACAAATAGCAGATATATTTTTAGTCTTTGCTCAATGCGAAGGGAAACCTAGTGCTTTTTTAGTGGAAAAAAATAGCCCAGGTTTTTCTGTCCAACCGATGTCTAGTATTTTAGGAACTAAGGCTTCGATGGTTGCGGAATTGCAATTTGAGAACTGTCACGTACCTCTAGAAAATTTAGTAGGTAGATTGGGTTTTGGATTTTCCTATGTAGCTTCTTCAGCGCTTGATTATGGTAGATACAGCGTAGGATGGGGTTGTATAGGTATTGCTCAAGCTTGTCTAGAAGCTTGTCTCAAGTACACAAATGAGCGAAAACAGTTTGGCGTTTATTTGAAAGAGCATCAATTAATCCGCCAAATGATTACTCAGATGATAGCCAATGTGAAAGCAGCAAGACTGTTATGTTATCAAGCTGGTTATCTCAAAAACATTAACGCTCCCAACTCTATTATAGAGACTTCTATTGCTAAGTACTTTGCATCCACAGTAGCTACTAAAATAGCAAATGATGCCGTACAAATTCATGGTGGTAATGGTTGTAGTAGTGAGTACCCAGTTGAAAGGTATTTAAGAGACTCTAAAATTATGGAAATCATTGAAGGTAGTACTCAAATTCAAGAAATTACCATTGCAGAGTCAGGTTATCAGAATTATTGTTTTTCAACTGCCTCTAGTGTCATGGAAAAGAAATTAGCAGAGAGAATTTAATATATGACTAGCACTAAAGAACAAGCCGTAAATCGCGAAAAAAAAGACAAAAAAGTTATTAAATGTGTCGTTTGGGATTTAGATAATACCTTATGGCACGGAGTTTTGCTGGAAGATGAAAAAGTTTCCCTACGAGAAAACATAGTAAATGTTATTCATGCTTTAGATAATCGTGGTATCCTACAATCTATAGCTAGTAAGAATTATGATGCCACAGCAATCGCTAAACTAGAAGAATTTGGTTTAAAAGAGTATTTTTTATACCCACAAATAAATTGGAACTCTAAGGCGGCTTCTCTGAAAGAAATTGCTAAATTACTTAATATTGGTATGGAGGCAATAGCTTTTGTCGATGACCAATTGTTTGAACTAGAAGAAGTCAAATTTTCCTTGCCAGAAATTCTTTGTCTTAATGCTAATGAAATAGGGCATATTTTAGATATGCCAGTCATGAATCCGCGTTTTGTTACGGAAGATTCACGAATTAGAAGGTTGATGTATATTAGTGATATAGAACGTCAGAATGCAGAGAAAGATTTTGTTGGAACAACAGACGAGTTCTTAGCTACTCTCAATATGAATTTCACTATATCCTTGGCAAAAGAAGAGGATTTGCAGCGTGCAGAAGAATTAACACTACGAACCAACCAATTAAATACTACTGGTTACACATACTCTTACGACGAACTCAATCATTTTCGTCAATCAGAAAATCATAAATTGCTCATTGCAAGTCTGGAAGATAAGTATGGAAGCTACGGCAAAATAGGCTTAGTTCTGATTGAATGCCAGCCAAAGCTATGGACAATAAAGCTTTTACTGATGTCTTGTCGCGTCATGTCGAGAGGAGTCGGGACAATTATGTTGAATCATATAATGAGTCTCGCTAAAATCAATAATGTCCGTCTCATAGCAGAGTTTTTACCAAACAATCGCAATAGAATGATGTATATATCTTATAAATTTGCTGGTTTTAAGGAAATTGATAAGAATGGTGATTTAGTTATCTTTGAAAATGATTTAACGCGAATTCAACCTGTACCTTCATACGTAAATTTTCAAGTTATTAATTAAGTGAATTAGTAATAAAATACTGATAAGTTTTAAGCATAATATTATGGATAGGAAAACAGATGATATTATTAAACGACGTTCTAAGCTCTCACCTGCTAAACAAGCAATTTTAGAAAAGCGCTTACGGGGTGAGCATGAGCCGAATACTCAACAAATAGTTATTCCTCGCCGTACCCAGCAAAGCCCTGCTCCTCTGTCCGCAGCCCAGCAGCGATTGTGGTTTCTCCAACAGTTAGAACCTCAAAGTTCTGTTTATAACGAATTTGCGTGTATACGTTTAAAAGGTATTCTAAATTTAGCAGCTTTAGAGAAAAGTTTTAATGAAATTGTAAGACGCCACGAATCTTTGCGTACCTCTTTTGAAACTTTGGATGAGCAAACAGTTCAAGTGATTCATCCAAGGGTGAGTATAGAGTTGCCAGTAGTAAACTTGAGCAACTTACCGCAAGCATTGCAGGAGGCTGAAGTTGAGCAACTCAGTGCTGAAATTGCTCGAAAGCCTTTTGACTTGGCATCGAGTTCGTTGCTGCGAGGGATGTTATTGCAAACAGGCGAACAGGAACATTTACTTTTGTTAGTCATCCACCACATTGTCTGTGATGGCTGGTCAATACAAGTGCTTAACCAAGAATTAGCAGTACTGTACGAAGCTTTCTGTGCTGAAAAATCTTCCCCGCTTTCAGAACTGCCCATTCAATACGCAGACTATTCCATCTGGCAGCATCAGTGGTTGCAAGGTGAGCGAGAAAAAACTCAACTTTCTTATTGGAAGCAACAATTGGCAGATGCTCCAACCACTTCAGTGCCTACAGACCGTCAGCGTCCCCCAGTACAAAGCTTCCAAGGAGCGGCTAGCTTTTTTAAGCTATCACCACGCTTGACCCAAATGCTAAGGTCTTTAAGCAACCAGCAAGGGATCACTCTGTTTATGACCTTGTTAGCGGCATTTCAAGTACAGTTGTACCGCTATACAAGTCAAGAAGACATTTGCATTGGCTCCCCAATAGCTAATCGCAACTATGCTGAGGTTGAACGGTTAATCGGCTTTTTTGTCAATACCCTTGTACTGCGTACTGACCTTTCTGGAAACCCAAGCTTCTTGCAATTGCTGAATCGAGTGCGTGAAGTATGTGTAGGAGCTTATGCTCATGCTGACTTACCTTTTGAGCGACTGGTAGGAGAATTACACCCTGAGCGGAATCTCAGTCATACACCCTTGTTTCAAGTCATGTTTGCTTTGCAGGAAGATACCAAAAAAGATTTGGTATTACCTGGTTTAACTCTCAAATGGCTTCAAAACTATAACAAAACAGCTAAATTTGATTTAACGCTATATGTGGTAGATGCAAAGCCAGAACTTTGGGGGTGGTGGGAGTACAATACTGACTTGTTTGATGCTGCCACTATTGACCGAATGATAGGGCATTTTACTAATTTGTTAGAGGGTATTGTCAGCCATCCAGAGAAGCGTTTATCAGATTTGCCACTATTAACAGAACCTGAACGCCAGACTCTGTTAGTTAAGTGGAATGATACTGCTACTAATTACCCTCAGGATAAATGCATCCATGAATTGTTTGAAGCGCAAGTAGAAAAAACACCGGATGCTGTAGCGGTAGTTTTTGAGGAAGAACAACTTACTTATCGGGAACTGAACGTCAGAGCAAATCAACTAGCGCACCATTTGCAAGCTTTAGGTGTCAAACCAGAGGTACTCGTAGGTATTTGTGTAGATCGCTCCTTAGATATGGTCATCGGACTATTAGCCATCCTCAAAGCAGGTGGCGCATATGTACCGTTAGATGCCAGCTACCCGCAAGAGCGGTTGGCATTTATACTAAAAGATGCCCAAGTATCAGTGTTGCTGACTCAAGCCTCCCTCATGGAGGCAATGCCCCAACACACAGCCAAAGTCCTGTGTTTAGATACTGAATGGCAGCTAATTGCCCAACAAAGCCACGAAAATTTATTCTGCCAGCTAACTCCTGACAACCTGGCTTATGTCATCTATACCTCTGGTTCTACAGGCAAACCCAAAGGTGTACAAATTCCCCACGGCGCTTTGAGCAACTTCTTACAAGCTATGCGCCAAACGCCAGGGTTAACCGAGCAAGATACTTTGCTAGCAGTTACCACCATATCCTTTGATATAGCTGCGTTGGAACTGTTCCTACCGCTCATAGTAGGTGCTCGTTTGGTAGTTACCAGCCGGGAAGTAGCCTCAGACGGAGTGCAGCTGTCAGCGAAATTAACTGACTCAAAGGCTACAGTCATCCAAGCTACACCAGCTACTTGGCAGTTACTTTTGGCAGCAGGCTGGGCTGGCAATCATTCGTTAAAAGTCCTGTGTGGAGGAGAGGCTTTACCAGGGCACTTAGCAAATCAGTTACTTGACCGATGTGGCAGCTTGTGGAATATGTATGGTCCTACTGAAACCACCATTTGGTCAGCAGCCAGTCAGGTAGCAACTGTTAACAGCATTGTACCAATTAGTCAGGCGATCGCTAATACACAACTTTATATCCTAGACCAATATAATCAGTTAGTTCCTGTCGGTGTCGCAGGCGAACTGTGTATCGGTGGCAAAGGACTGGCGCGAGGTTATCTTAACCGCCCAGAATTGACCGCAGAAAAATTTATCCCCAACCCCTTTAGCGATCAATCAGCAGCCCGTCTGTACAAGACAGGAGATAAGGCACGCTACCTGCCCAATGGAGAAATTGAGTTCATTGGTAGGATTGACTACCAAGTAAAAATACGTGGTTTCCGCATCGAACTAGGAGAAATTGAAGCACTCATTAGCCAACATCCAGCAGTGCGAGCAACTGTAGTTGTTGCTTGCTCTTCACCAGCAGATGGTCAAAGTTTAGTAGCTTATGTAGTTCCACACACAGACCAAACACTAGTCATTTCTGAACTGCGGGGCTTTTTAGAGTCAAAGTTACCAAACTACATGGTGCCGACAGCTTTTGTCATCCTAGAGGCACTACCACTGACACCTAATGGTAAGGTTGATCGCAAAGCGCTGCCAACACCTAGTAAAACACAGCTACCTGAATCATCTTTTGTACCTCCTTCCACACCAATTGAGGAGATGCTAGCTACTATCTGGGCACAGGTACTTGATATAGAAAAAATCAGCATTCATGATAACTTCTTTGAAGTGGGTGGACAGTCCCTAGTAGCAACTCGTCTGATTTCTCAAATCCGACAAGTCTTTCAGGTAGAGCTTCCCTTACGTCGCGTATTTGAAAAACCAACAATAGCTGGGCTGGCTAAAGACATTGAAAAAGCTACCAAGATAAGCTTAGGAGCTGAAACAACAGACATTGAGCGAATTTCACGATCGCAAGTGTTACCCCTATCCTTTGCCCAGCAACGGTTATGGTTCATGTTTCACTTAGATCCCAACAGCTCCTTCTACAACATTCCTGCGGCTGTTCGCCTACAGGGAAAATTAAATGTAGCGGCACTACAACAAAGTTTCAACGAAATTCTGCGGCGTCACGAAGCATTGCGAACCAATTTTCAAGCAGTGGAAGGGCAAGCGATCGCAGTTATCTCGCAAGCAACACCGCTCGTATTGCCCCTACTCGATTTGAGTGAATTAGCTTCAAATCAACAGGAAGATAAAGTTAGACAATTAGCATTAGCAGAAGCACAACAACCTTTTGATCTCAACAGTGACCTCTTGCTGCGGGTGAAACTACTGCGGCTGAGTCAAGAAGAACATATAATGCTATTTACGATGCACCACATTGTCTCTGACGGTTGGTCAATCGGTGTGGTGGTGCGGGAGTTAGCGACACTTTATCAAGCCTTTTGCGATCAGCAGCTCTCACCCTTAAATGAATTGCCTGTCCAATATGTAGACTTTGCAGCTTGGCAACGACAATGGCTGCAAGGAGAAGTGCTACAGTCACAAATATCTTATTGGCGAAAGCATTTAGAAGATGCGCCAAAAGTATTGGAGTTACCCACCGACCATCCAAGACCAGCGATTCAGACGTACCGAGGTGCGACTTATTCATTTGAGCTATCTCCAGAGTTATCTGTAGCCTTGAATAAACTCAGCCAGCAGCAAGGAAGCACTTTGTTTATGACCCTGCTGGCAGCTTTCCAAACCCTGCTATGGCGCTACACCAGCAGTGAAGATATTGTAGTCGGTTCCCCCATCGCTAATCGCAATCGAGCGGAAATAGAAGGGTTAATTGGTTGTTTTGTCAATACTTTGGTTCTGCGAACTAATTTAGCGGGTAATCCTACCTTTGAGGAGCTACTCACTCGTGTGCGGGAAGTGGCATTAGGAGCTTACGCACATCAGGATGTGCCTTTTGAAGTATTGGTAGAAGAACTACAACCACAGCGAGAGTTGAGCTACACACCACTATTTCAAGTGATGTTTGTGCTTCAGAATGCACCAATGTCTGCGTTAGAACTGCCTGGTTTGACTTTAAGTTCCTTGGCAATTGACAGTGGTAGTGCCAAATTTGATTTGACCCTAGATATGGCAGAAACAGCACAGGGACTATTTGGCACTTTAGAGTACAATACCGATTTATTTGAGGCAAGCACCATCAAGCGGATGGCAGGGCATTTGCAGTCCTTGCTTCAAGAAATTGTGGCAAATCCCCACCGGAGACTTTCCGAGTTACCACTGTTAACAGAATCTGAACAACGCCAGTTGTTAGTGGAATGGAATAATACGCAAACAGAGTATCCACAAGAAAACTGCATCCACGAGTGGTTTGAAGCGCAAGTGGAGAAAACACCCGACGCAATAGCAGTGGTATTTGAAGATTCTCTGTTGACCTATTGTGAACTCAACCAACGAGCAAATCAACTTGCACACTACTTACGCACTTTGGGAGTAAAACCAGAAGTATTAGTGGGAATTTGTGTAGAGCGATCGCTCGATATGGTCATCGGGTTATTAGCCATCCTCAAAGCGGGTGGTGCATATGTACCGTTGGATCCTGGTTACCCCAAAGAACGCTTGGCTTATATGTTAGAAGACTCGCAACCAAGCGTCTTATTAACACAACAGCACCTATTAAAGAATCTACCAACCCACAAAGCTAAAGTAGTTTGTCTAGACAGCAACTGGGAAATTATCGCCCAACACAGTAGAGAAAACCCTGTTAGCCACCTCACCTGTGATAACCTCGCCTACCTCATCTACACCTCCGGCTCTACAGGGAAACCAAAAGGAGCGATGAATACCCACAAGGGAATCTGCAATCGCTTACTGTGGATGCAAGACACATACCAATTAACAGCAAGCGACCGAGTTTTACAGAAAACTCCCTTCAGTTTCGACGTGTCAGTCTGGGAATTTTTCTGGCCATTGATTACAGGTGCGCGTTTAGTAGTAGCGCAACCAGAAGGACATCGAGACCCCAACTATTTAGTCCAAGTCATTACACAGCAGCAAATAACCACCATCCATTTTGTGCCTTCAATGCTGCAAGTGTTTTTAGAAGCTGAAAATCTGGAAACTTGTAACAGTCTTGTGCGCGTGATAGTCAGTGGTGAAGCGTTACCAGTGCAACTGCAAAAACGCTTCTTTAACCGGCTCAACGCCCAACTGCACAATCTCTATGGTCCCACGGAAGCCGCCGTAGATGTCACATTTTGGGAGTGCAAAAATTCATGCAGTACCCAAGAATATAGCATCTATCAAAAGACAGTTCCGATTGGTCATCCAATTGCTAATATCCAAATTTATCTGCTTGATGAGTATTTAAATCCTGTCCCTATGGGTGTAACGGGCGAAGTATATATTGGTGGTGTAGGAGTGGGTCGAGGCTACTTAAACCGCCCTGACTTGACAGCAGAAAAATTCATACCTAATCCCTTCAGCGATAAACCAGCAGCGCGTCTGTATAAAACAGGAGATAAAGCACGTTATCTGCCGAATGGAGAGATAGAGTATATTGGTCGTACCGACCATCAGGTGAAAGTCCGTGGTTTCCGGATTGAACTGTCTGAGATTGAAGCATCTATTAGCCAACATCCAGCAGTACGAGAAACTGTAGTTGTAGTACGCTCAGATTCAGAAGATTCTCAACGAATAGTCGCCTATGTAGTCGCTTATACAGACAAAAGACTGATAATTACTGAGCTACGCAGCTTCCTAGAGTCAAAGTTGCCAAGCTACATGGTGCCAGCAACTTTTGTCACCCTTGAAGCACTACCACTCACGCCTAATGGTAAGCTTGATCGCAAAGCGCTGCCTGCACCTGATACCGCACGTCCCGAATTAGAGGCGCTTTATCAGCCACCCCAAACTGAAGTGGAAAAAACGATTGCTGATATTTGGCAAGAAGTTCTTCATGTGGAAGACGTAGGAATTCATGATAACTTCTTTGAACTCGGTGGTCATTCATTGCTTTTGCTTCAAATTCATAGCAAATTACGTGAAGTATTTAAGAGAGATTTATCTGTCCTCGACTTATTTAGATATCCGACCATAAGCTCTTTAACAGATTATTTTAATCAAGTCAAAAATCAACAACCATCTTCTTCTATGACAGAGATTGTCACTGAAAAAATTGCAGATGGTAAAGCTCAACAAAGAAAGCGTCTGCAAAAAATGAAATCTATTGAAAATATTTAAGGATTAAGTAAAATTATGAGTATTCCAGCAGCATCTACTTCTACAAATGGTTCAGAAATAGCAATTATCGGCTTAGCTGGGCGTTTTCCAGGAGCTAAAAACATTGAGGAATTTTGGGAAAATCTCCAAAATGGAATAGAATCAATTTCTTTTTTCAGTGATGAAGAACTGTTGTCGTCAGGAATAAGTTCATCTCTATTAAAAGATCCGAACTATGTAAAAGCAAATGCTATATTAGAAGACGCAGAATTATTTGATGCTTCATTTTTTGGCTTTAATCCCAGAGAAGCAGAAATCACTGATCCACAACACCGAATTTTCCTAGAGTGTGCTTGCGAAGCTCTGGAAAATGCTGGATACGATTCACAAACTTATAAAGGTGCTATTGGTGTTTATGGTGGCTCTAGTCTGAGCAGCTACTTACTTAATATTTATCTAAATCAAAATATCAGAAACTCTATTGATTCTCAGCAACTCACACTAGCAGCAAATAAAGATTTCCTAACCACGCGCGTTTCTTACAAACTTAATTTAGAAGGTCCCAGTTATGCCGTCCAAACTGCCTGCTCAACTTCATTAGTAGCTGTTCACTTAGCTTGCCAAAGTTTGCTGAATGGTGAATGTGATATGGCTTTAGCTGGTGGAGTTGCCATCAATGCGACAAGAAAAACTGGATATATGTACACAGAAGGGGGAATAGCCTCTCCTGACGGACATTGTCGCGCCTTTGATGCTAGGGCAAAGGGATCTGTGGGTGGTGAAGGTGTAGGCATTGTGGTGTTGAAGCGATTAGAAGATGCTTTGAGCGATCGCGATACAATTCATGCTGTCATCAAAGGTTCGGCTATCAATAACGATGGTTCCTTCAAAGTTAGCTACACAGCACCCCGTATCGATACCCAAGCAAAAGTCATTAGAACGGCTCAAGCAATAGCCGAAGTAGAACCTGAGACAATTACTTACATAGAAGCTCATGGTACAGGAACAGCCTTAGGAGATCCGATTGAAATTGCCGCCTTAACACAAGCTTTTCAAGCAAGTACTCAAAAGAAAGGATTCTGCGCCATTGGTTCCGTCAAAACCAACATTGGGCATTTGGACACTGCGGCTGGTGTGACGGGATTAATCAAAACCGTCCTTGCACTAAAACACAAACAAATACCTCCAAGCTTACACTTTGAGCAGCCAAATCCTGAAATTGACTTTGCCAATAGTCCTTTCTACGTCAATACCAAACTTTCTCAATGGGAAACAAATGGCACTCCCCGACGTGCAGGAGTCAGTTCCTTTGGACTTGGGGGAACCAATGCCCATGTAATTCTTGAAGAAGCCCCGGCGGAGGAGCAGGGGAGCAGGAGAGCGGGGGAGCAGGGGAGAAAATATCATCTTTTAGTTCTTTCTACCAAAACGGAATCGGCGCTAGAAAAGGCGACAACGAATTTAGCTAATTATTTCCGAGAACATCCCGATTTAGACCTCGCCGATGCAGCTTACACATTGCTCTTTGGGCGAAGAGTTTTCGAGCATCGGTGTGCAATTGTCTGTCGAAATATTCAAGATGCTGTCAACGCACTTGTTGAGCCAAAGCGAGTTCTCACCAGTACTCAGAAAGCTCAGGAACGCCCTGTTGCCTTCATGTTTTCTGGACTAGGAACTCATTACGTCAACATGGCTTTTGAGCTTTACCAAACTGAGCCAACATTTCGCGCCTGTGTTGACCAATGCTGTGAACTCCTTAAACCCCACCTTAGTCTTGATTTACGAGATGTTTTGTATCCCAAGAGAAATACTAAGGGTGTAAATCAGCAACAACAAAATACTTCCTCTGCTGGGTTCGACTTGCGAAAAATGTTAGGTCGGGAAACGGAACCAGCAGATGTAGAGACGTTGCATGCAACGTCTCTACTGAATCAAACTGTTTTTACCCAACCAGCTTTGTTCGTCATTGAATACGCTTTAGCTCAATTGTGGATGTCGTGGGGAATTCGTCCTACGGCAATGATTGGCTACAGCATTGGTGAATATGTAGCGGCGACTTTAGCGGAGGTCTTGTCTCTGGAAGACGCTTTAACTTTGGTAGCTAAAAGAGCGCAAATGATTCAAGAACTGCCAGAAGGGGCAATGCTGGCGGTTGGGCTTTCCGAGGAGGAAATACAGCCCCTCCTCAATGAAAAAATTTCCATGTCTGCAATCAACGGCTCATCCTTATGTGTGATTGCAGGTTTCACAGATGCTGTCGAGGCATTGGAACGACAATTGAGTCAAAAGGGTATAGTTGGGAAGCGTTTACAGAGTTCTCATGCTTTTCATTCTGTCATGATGGAGGCGATCGCTCCTACCTTAGACGATTTAGTCAAAACATTCAGCCTCAAACCACCGAAAATTCCGTATTTGTCCAACGTCACGGGAACTTGGATTACAGCAGAGCAAGCAACAGATCCCAGTTATTGGGTGAAGCACCTGTGCCAAACAGTACGCTTTGCTTCCGGAGTGCAACAATTATGGAAAAAAGACAATCCCATCTTACTAGAAGTTGGTCCTGGTCAAGCATTGAGTAGTTTTGCACAGCAATGTATAGAAAGTGACGATACCAAAACAGTGATGCTCTCCTCCCTGCGGCATTCCTATGAGCAGCAGTCAGATGTCGCATTTTTACTGAACACATTGGGTCGCCTTTGGCTGGCAGGGGTAAAAGTAGACTGGTTGAGTTTTTATGCGAATGAGCGACTTCATCGCATCCCTCTACCGACGTATCCTTTTGAGCGCCAACGTTACTGGATTGAGGCAAACCCTGAAGCTGCTTTGGCTACGCCCTCACAACAAACATTACATAAAAAATCAAATATTGCGGACTGGTTTTATATCCCCTCCTGGAAACGCTCTTCACACGTAACATCAAAATCAGAACAAAAGTTGTGTTGGTTAGTCTTTATTGATACTGTTGGAGTTGGTTCACAAGTTGCTAAACAGCTGGAATTACAGGGGCATGATGTCATCACTGTGACGCTTGGAGAGCAGTTTACCCAGCTAGGTGAGCGTTGTTACGCAATTAATCCACAAGCAAGCAGTGACTATGATACCTTGCTCAAAGAACTTGACTCATTGGATTTCAACCCAAATGCGATCGCCCATTTTTGGAGTCTTATCCCAAACCAACAGGGAGAATCTCCTCATCAGTTGTTTAAAGAATGTCAGAATTTAGGTTTTTATAGTCTGCTTTTCCTGGCACAGGGATTGGGAAAACAAGAAGTTACCGATAATCTCCAAATTTTGGTAGTGACCAACAATGTGCAGGAGGTAAACGGTGATGAAAAGTTGTGCCCGGAAAAAGCACCTGTTATGGGAATTTCTAAGGTGATCCCCCAGGAGTATCCCAACATCACCTGTCGTAACATTGATGTTGTCATTCCGGAATCAGGGACACCCCAAGAAAATCAACTCATAGACCAACTTTTAGCAGAACTCACTCAAACGGCATCTGAAAAGATGGTAGCCTACCGTGGCAAACACCGATGGGTGCAAACTTTTGAACCAATACAACTTGAGGAGCCAGATGAGGAAAAAATTCCCATCAGGGACGGAGGAGTATACTTAATTACTGGTGGTCTGGGAGATGTTGGCTTGGTACTGGCAGAATATCTAGCCCAAACAGCGCGTGCTAAGCTAATTCTCACAGGGCGTTCTGGTCTGCCTGCAAAACAAGAGTGGTCTCAATGGCTAGCGACTCATGATGAGAACGATGATATCAGTCGCAAAATCAAGAAAGTGCAAGCATTAGAAGCATTAGGTGCTGAGGTGCTAATTTGCCGCGCCGATGTTGCTAATCTCGAACAAATGCAAACAGTAATGACTCAAGCTTCAGAGCGCTTTGGTCAGGTTCATGGTGTCATCCATGCAGCAGGGATAAAGCTGTTTTGCAGTGTTCAACAGATAAGTAAAACTGAGTGTGAAAGTCAATTAAGCCCAACAGGCTATGGATTATTTGTATTAGAAAATATCTTACAAGGAAAAGAGCTTGATTTCTGCGTAATAATATCCTCATTAGCATCTGTTTTGGGGGTACTGGGCATGGCTGCCTATCCAGCAGCGCACATATTCACTGATGCTTTTGTACACAAACATAACCAAACAAGCCTTGTTCGCTGGTTAAGTATCAATTATGGCGATTGGATAACTCAGGAATCTTCGGAATTGGTGACCGTGCCCAAAGGTGCGGACTCAATGATGACACGACAGGAAGGTCTGGAAGCTTTTAAACGCGCCTTATCTACAGGTATGACTCAAGTAGTTACATCAACTGTAGATTTGCAAGCCAGCATTAAAAGATGGGTTAAGCTTGAATTTAGTAAAAGCTCTCAACTTCAAGAAAAAGCTAGTTCCTCTTCTTTTTACTCCAGACCCAATTTAGATAATGCCTATGTTGCTCCTAGAAATGAGGTAGAGCAAACCATTGCCAATATCTGGCAAGAGCTCCTTGGTATTAAGCAAGTAGGCATTCACGATAGCTTTTTCGAGTTGGGTGGGGATTCGGTTCTGGGCATCCAAGTGAGTGCTAGAGCTGCTAAAGCAGGTTTTCGGTTGACTCCTCAGCAATTGTTTGAGCACCAGACAATTGCCGAACTGGCAAAGGTGGTAAGCACAACCCAAGTTGTCCAGGCTGAACAAGGCTTAGTCACTGGTCCGGTACCTCTTACGCCTGCCCAGCACCAGTTCTTTGAATTGAATCAACCAGAACCGCATTACTGGAACCAGGCAGTCTTATTAGAGGTACTGCAATTTCTAGATCTAGGTTTGTTAGAGCAAGCGTTGCAGCAATTATTAATACACCACGATGCACTTCGTCTTCGGTTCACACTCTCTGAGTCTGGCTGGCAGCAGGTCAACACTAGTCCCCAAGAAGTGGTGCCGTTTATACACATAGATTTGTCGGCATTGTCATCCGAGGCTCAAATAACTGCTATGGAGGTAACGGCCGCCAAAATACAAGCCAGTTTGAACCTCTCAGAAGGACCGATTGTGCGCTTTGCCCTTTTTGAACTGGGTGCCAACAAGTCAAACCGCTTGCTAATCGTCATCCACCACTTAGGAGTAGATCCCGGCTCTTGGCGAGTCTTATTAGAAGATCTCCAGACTGCTTATCAGCAGCTCAGTCAGGGTAAGGCAATTCAGCTTCTACAAAAGACAACCTCCTTTAAGCAGTGGTCTTTCCGGTTACAGGAATACGCTCGCTCAGAAAAGTTGCACAAAGAGCAAAAATACTGGCTGAGCGAACGTCACAAGCAGGTTTCTCGTCTACCGATGGATAATCCTGAGGGTATAAACACTGTAGCATCAGATCAAATTGTATCAGTAGCGCTCAGCGAAAAAGAGACTCAAGCGCTGCTTCGGGAGGTTCCAGGAGTCTATCGAACTAATACACAAGAGGTTCTGTTGACTGCCCTTGTACAGGCTTTTACACAATGGACAAGCGTGAACTTGTTACTGGTTGATCTCGACGAAAATGGGCGAGAGGTAAGTACAAGTGGTATAAATGATGTAGATATATCAAGGACAATAGGTTGGATCACGACTACCTATCCTGTACTTTTAGATTTGGAAAAAGCTGACAATCCTGGCGATGCATTGAAAGTCGTCAAAGAACAACTTCGTTGCATTTCTAATAAAGGCATTGACTATGGAGTATTACGCTACCTCAGTCAGGATACGGTAGTGAGTGAGAAAATTCGGTCACTTCCCCAAGCAGAGGTAATGTTTCTCTACCTTGGTCAGCTTGGTAAAAGCTTGCCTCAGGATTCTTTGTTCAAATGGACGGAAGAATCACCTGGACCGACAGCTAGTCCCCAAGCAATTCGGCCTTATCTGTTACAAATAACTGCGTCGGTTACTGAAGGTCAATTGCGACTGGATTGGCACTATAGCAAGAATATCCATCAACGTAACACAATAGAAAAATTATCTAACAATTTTGTAAAAGCACTCTTATCTCTCATCGCCCATTGTCAGTCCACCGAAGCAGGAAACTACACACCTTCAGACTTTGTGGCAGCCAACATAAATCAAGAAAATTTGACTAAGTTGCTGGCTCAGGTTGGTCAATCAGGCAGGAAGAATTTCTCATGAAACAAAATAATATTGAAGATATCTACGAACTTTCACCGATGCAGCAGGGTATGCTTTTCCACAAACTTGCTGCACCCAATTCGGTGGTGTATTTCGAGCAGGTTTGCTTCACCTTGCAAACTCAGCTTGATGTCTCAGCCTTCCAGAAAGCTTGGCAGCGAGTTTTAGATCGCCATCCAATTTTGCGTACCTCCTTCTACTGGGAGGATCTTGATAAGCCCTATCAAGTAGTGTATAACCAAGTAGAGTTGCCGTGTGTATTCCAAGACTGGCGAAAATTATCCTTGCAAGAGCAACAAAAGCACCTAAAAGCTTTTTTAAAAGCAGATGGCGATCGCGGCTTTGAACTTTCCCAAGCTCCTCTCAT
The DNA here is from genome assembly GCF_963920835.1 of Scytonema sp. PCC 10023. NCBI lineage: Bacteria > Bacillati > Cyanobacteriota > Cyanophyceae > Nostocales > Scytonemataceae > Scytonema > Scytonema sp. PCC 10023. The sequence goes on along the minus strand of NZ_CAWUDP010000012.1, from coordinate 102,808 downwards.
CCGCCTAACATTGATTCAGGTAGCGGATGACACTTATGAATTTGTCTTCAGTTTTCACCACATCCTGATGGAAACGTGGTCTATCAGCTGGCTGTGGAAGGAATTTTATGAATTTTATCAAGCCTTTTGTCAAGGTAAAGATTTGTATTTAGAACGTCCGCGTCCCTACAGAGAATATATTGCTTGGCTACAACAACAAGACTTGCATAAGGCAGAAGCTTACTGGCGACAGAAGCTTAAAGGATTCACTGTACCGACACCAATTGTGGTGGGTAAGGATTCAGCTAGCTTCTTTAGTCAAGAAAAAGAATATGATAGACAACAGATTCAGGTGTCAGCATCTCTGACAGCCGCCCTAAAATCTTTTGCACGCAAGCATCAACTGACCTTAAACATCCTACTTAAAGGAGCTTGGGCTTTGCTGCTCAGCTATTACAGTGGAGAGTCAGATGTAGTTTTTGGAGCCACATCTTCAGGTCGACCTGCTGAACTGCTGGAGGCAGAGTCTATGGTCGGACTCTTTATCAACACATTGCCGCTACGAGTACAAGTGGAAAATCATGCTTTCCTTCTGCCTTGGCTAAAAAAGCTTCAAGCCCAAGAAGTTGAAATGCGTCAGTATGAATACAGTCCGCTGCTTGTGATCCAACAATGGAGTGAGATACCCCGTGGTCTGCCACTATTCGATAGCATTGTAGTTTTTGATAATGAATTGGTAGATTACAATCAAGCAGAGCTTGCTCAAAGCATAGGAGCCGTCGAATCTCAGTTATTGCGCGAATCTCGGTTATTATTTGACTGGACAAACTACCCTCTTACTGTGAAGGTAGCACCTAAATCAGATTTATTGAATTTGTCTATTTCCTATGATACCCGACGCTTTGACAGGGCTACTATTAGTCGAATATTAGGTCATTTAGAGACGTTGCTGGAAGGCATTGTTAGCAATCCACAGTATCGTTTGTTGGAGTTACCGTTGTTGACAGAGTCTGAGCGGCATCAATTGTTGGTAGAGTGGAATCAAACTCAGGTAGAGTATCCCCAACAGTGCATTCATCAGTTATTTGAAGCTCAGGTTGAGAGTACACCCGATGCTGTAGCTGTAGTATTTGAAGATGAGCAATTAACTTACTGTGAACTGAACGCCAGAGCAAATCAACTAGCACACTACCTACGAAAGCTGGGAGTAAAACCAGAGGTATTGGTGGGGATTTGTGTAGAGCGATCGCTCTCTATGATAATTGGACTATTAGCTATCCTCAAAGTAGGTGGTGCATATGTACCACTAGACCCTAGCTATCCCAAAGAACGCTTGGCTTATATGTTAGAAGACTTTCAACCAGGCGTATTGTTAACACAACAGCATTTAGTAGAAAGTCTACCATCTAACAAAGCTAAAGTCATTTGCATCGATAGCAACTGGCAACTAATCGCCGATGAAAACACAGAAAATCCTGCGTGCAACATCACAGTCGATAACCTTGCTTACGTCATCTACACCTCCGGCTCTACAGGGAAACCAAAAGGTGCAATGAACACCCATCGGGGAATCTGCAATCGCTTATTGTGGATGCAAGACGCTTACCAATTAACAGCAACAGATAGTGTTTTGCAGAAAACTCCTTTCAGTTTCGACGTGTCAGTCTGGGAATTTTTCTGGACGTTGATGACTGGTGCGCGTTTAGTTGTCGCTCAACCAGAAAGACATCAAGATCCTAACTATCTAGTCAACTTAATTTTACAGGAGCAAATTACAACCTTACATTTTGTACCATCGATGCTGCAAGCGTTTCTGGAAGCAGAAGGGTTAGAAAAATGTCAGTCTCTGGTGCGGGTGATGGCAAGTGGTGAGGCATTGCCATCTCAACTTCAACAACGCTTCTTGAATCGACTTAATGCCCAACTGCACAATCTCTATGGTCCAACAGAAGCTGCTGTAGATGTCACTTTTTGGCAGTGTAAAGATAGTGTTATCAATCAAAAGACAGTACCTATTGGTCGCCCAATTGCAAATATCCAAATTTATCTGCTTGATAAATATCTAAACCCTGTTCCTGTAGGTGTGACGGGTGAAGTTTATATTGGTGGTGTGGGAGTCGGTAGAGGTTACTTAAACCGTCCCGACTTGACAGCAGAGAAATTTATTCCCAACCCCTTTAGCAAAGAAGGTGTGCGTTTCTACAAAACAGGAGACCTAGCACGCTATCTGCCGAATGGGGAGATAGAGTACATTGGTCGCATTGACTATCAAGTAAAAGTCCGTGGTTTCCGTATTGAACTGGGAGAAATTGAAGCAATTATCAGCCAGCACCCAGCAGTACGAGAAACTGTAGTTGTAGTACTCTCAGATTCAGTAGATTCTCAACGAATAGTCGCTTATGTAGTCCCATCTGAGCAAACACTGGTCATTCCTGAACTACGGAACTTCCTGGAGTTGAAGTTACCAAACTACATGATACCAGCAACTTTTGTCACACTGGAAGCACTACCACTGACATCTAATGGTAAGGTTGATCGCAAAGCGCTGCCTGCACCTGATACTGCACGACCGGAATTAGAGGCGCTTTATCAGCCACCTCAAACTGAGGTGGAAAAAACTATTGCTGATATTTGGCAAGAAATACTCCAAGTTGAAAATGTAGGAATCCATGATAACTTCTTTGAACTCGGTGGTCATTCATTACTCTTAGTTCAAGTTCATAGTAAATTGCAAAAAACATTTCAGCGAGACTTCTCTATGATTGAAATGTTTCAGTATCCTACTATCAGCCACTTAGCTAGATATCTTAATCAGGAGTCAAGCGAGCAACAATTTATTACACAACACTCAGATCGCCCAGAAAGCAGAACAGCTTCAGTACAGCGCCGAAAACAAGTAAGAAAAGAATACCGATCAGCACAAAAAGGTGTTTCATCGACCTAAGGCGATTGTAGAAAGCAAAGTGATTCAAGGATACGAGATGACATTAAGTAAACAAGAAATGCCAAACAAAAATTACTTTCTTGAAACTGAGCAAACATTACATTACAATATTGAACAACAAGTGATGCAACTGTTTGCTACATCGAGTCAACCAACATCTCTTGAGAAAGAAATCGATGAAATTATTAATGATTTTTCTCAATCATTTTTAAGCACGTTTGATGCCAATACCAACATTGATTTAGATTCTTTGTTAGACAAATTTTCTGATAGTCAAATACCTGTTCAACCTACTGATTTTGAAAGTTATTTAAAATACTTAGGTGATCATGTTGTTGCTCATTCAATACATACATCTTCGCCACGATTTATTGGTCACATGACCTCGGCGCTTCCTTCGTTTGTGCGCCCTCTAGCTAAACTGATGACAGCAATGAATCAAAACGCTGTTAAAATAGAGACTGCTAAAGCCTTGAGCTTCTGCGAACGTGAGGCTTTAGCAATGTTACATCGACAAATTTATGATTTTCCTGATAATTTCTACACTCAACATATTCAAAACAATCAGAGTACACTAGGAATTTTAGTTTCTGGTGGTACAACAGCAAATATCACAGCACTTTGGTGTGCCCGAAATACATCATTAGGACCAAAAAATGAGTTTTTAGGCATAGAAAAAGAAGGTTTAACCGCAGCCCTAAATTTCTACGGCTACAAAGGAGCAGTTGTGATAGGCTCTGAATTGATGCACTTTTCTTTTGATAAAGCTGCGGATTTGATGGGCATTAGCACCCAGAATTTGATTAGAGTTCCCGTTGACTTGAACAATCGAGTTAACATACAGACGCTACGCCAAGTTGTTGCCCAATGCCGTAAGCAAAACCTACATATTATAGCCATTGTTGGCATTGCTGGAACCACAGATTCTGGTAGTGTTGATTCGCTAGAAAATATTGCGGATATTGCCCAAGAGAATAATATATATTTTCATGTAGATGCCGCTTGGGGTGGTCCAGTTATGTTTTCCGAAAAACATCGGCACAAGCTTGCTGGCATCGAACGAGCTGATTCAGTGACCATTGATGGACATAAACAATTATATCTACCAATGGGCATTGGTATGGTCTTCTTCCGCGACCCGCATATGGCTTCTTCAATTGAAAAACACGCAAGCTATACCATGCGTAAGGGGTCATTTGATTTAGGCAAACGTGCTTTAGAAGGTTCTCGTCCAGGCATGGCTTTATTTTTACATGCTGGTCTAAAGCTCATTGGGCTTAAGGGATATGAGTTTTTGATTGATGAAGGAATCCGGAAAACCCAATACATGGCTGCTCGTATTTCGGCGATGCCTGAATTTGAATTGCTAGCAGAACCTGATACTAATTTGCTAATTTATCGCTATATTCCAGTGGAGTTTAGAGGGCTTGTTGCTAAAAAGCAGTTGACAGAAATAGATAATGAAATCATTAATAATTTTAATGAAAAATTACAGAAGATACAGCGCCAAATTGGTCGCACTTTTATCTCACGAACGACAAAAACAATTATCAATCTGGATAAAGAAATTCCTATAATTGCCATGCGTGCAGTGATTGCTAATCCATTAACGACTGAAGAAGATATTGATGCAGTTTTAAATGATCAAATTCAAATTGCTTCGGAAATTTCAATGGAGAGCATGGAGAGCATTTCACTTTCGTAAAAAGCCCCGTAAAACCTCACGCCAACCTTACTAAGGAGAGGGAGCATAAATCTTGTTTCCCCCCTTGTTATATCAAGTCCGTCTAATTCTTATCACAATACGGTTCAATTAAGCATTATTGTAGTATCTGTAGGGTGGGCAATGTCCATTATATCTGGGTTATATCTGAGTTTTTGTGAGCATTGCCCACCCTACGTGTCTTTCTAAGTATCTTTAAAAAATCAAATAGGAATCCTATATTCTAGAAAGCTGATAATAAAGTTTTGCCTTATGGACATAGCAAATAATTTGATTAATAGCTTAAATGAACAAGACGAAATTGCTATTATTGGTATGGCAGGTCGTTTTCCTGGAGCGAATAAAGTTGATATTTTTTGGCAAAATCTGCGGGATGGCGTAGAGTCAATTTCTTTTCTCACAGATGAGGAATTAGTATCTGCTGGGGTAAATCCAGCATTGCTGAATGATCCCAGTTATGTGAAAGCAAGCGGTGTATTAGAAGATATAGAGTTATTTGACGCTTCATTTTTTAGCTTTTCTCCCAGAGAAGCGGAAATTATAGACCCACAACACCGTCTTTTTATGGAATGTGTTTGGGAAGCACTAGAAAATGCTGGCTACAATTCTGAAACTTATAGCGGTCAAATTGGTATTTTTGCGGGTGTTGCTGCAAGTACTTATCTGCTTTCAAACTTATATACCAATCAGGATTTTCTGGACTCAGTAGACAAATACCAAATTTTTATTGGGAACGACAAGGATTTCTTACCCACGCAAGTTTCTTACAAATTAAACTTGAGAGGACCAAGTATTAATGTACAGACTGCCTGCTCCACATCATTAGTGAGTGTCCATTTAGCCTGCCAAAGTTTAATGAATGGTGAAAGCGATATTGCTTTAGCAGGCGGTGTTTCTGTTGCAGTGCCACAAAAAACTGGTTACCAGTATCAACAAGGAGGAATTCTTTCTCCTGATGGTCATTGTCGAGCTTTTGACGCTCAAGCAAAAGGAACTATTGGTGGTAATGGTTTAGGTGTAGTCGTCTTGAAAAGATTAGAGGATGCCATTGCTGATGGGGACACTATTCATGCAGTCATCAAAGGTTCTGCTGTTAATAACGATGGTTCTTTAAAGATTGGATACACAGCTCCCAGTGTTGATGGTCAAAGAGAGGTGATTTTAGAAGCGATCGCTTTAGCTGGAGTAGAACCTGAGACTATCACATATATAGAAGCACATGGTACAGGAACCGAATTAGGAGACCCAATAGAAATCAAGGCTCTCACACAAGCTTTTCGCGCTAGCACAAATAAAAAAAACTTTTGCGCTATTGGTTCAGTAAAAACCAATGTTGGGCATTTGAATACAGCAGCGGGTGTGACAGGATTAATTAAAACAGTCCTTGCATTAAAACATAAACAAATTCCTCCTAGTTTGCACTTTCAGGAGCCAAATCCACAAATAGATTTCGCCAATAGTCCTTTTTATGTAAATACCACAATATCAGAATGGAAAAGTAACGGGATGCCTAAGAGAGCAGGTGTCAGTTCTTTGGGGATTGGCGGGACTAACGCCCATGTTATCTTGGAAGAGGCTCCTGTTATTGAACCTTCTGGCACTTCCCGCCCCTGGCAATTGCTTCTACTGTCAGCCAAAACCAGCACAGCCCTAGAAACTGCAACAGCGCAACTGCACACTCACCTGCAGCAACATCCCGATATTCCCCTACCTGATGTCGCCCATACGCTACAAGTGGGTCGTTGCGCTTTTGACCACCGTCGCATGGTAGTTTGTCAAGACCAAGAGGATGCAGTCAAAGCACTGACTTCCCTAGACTCGCAACGTGTTTTGACTTACTACCACAAGCCAAGCCATTGTCCAGTCATCTTCATGTTTTCAGGACAAGGGGCGCAGTATGTAAACATGGGGCGGGAACTGTATGAAGTCGAACCAACATTTAAAAAACACGTAGATACTTGTGCCGAGATTTTACAACCTCACCTCGGTCTTGATATCCGCTCCTTACTTTATCCAGACTCTCAACACACCGAAGCTGCTACCCAAAAACTACAACAAACAGCCCTCACCCAGCCAGCATTATTTGTCATTGAGTACGCCCTAGCTCAGTTACTCATAGAATGGGGAGTATGTCCAGAAGCAATGATTGGTCATAGCATTGGGGAATATGTAGCAGCAACCATTGCAGGTGTGTTCTCCCTGGAAGATGCCCTATTGATTGTGGCAACAAGAGGACAACTGATGCAACAATTACCCCCAGGGAGTATGCTTGCAGTTCCACTTCCAGAAAAAGATGTGCAGTTGCTGTTGGATGCACAGACGTTATACAAAAATTATCTAGAAATAGGAGCAATTAACAGCCCATCTTCTTGCGTCGTGTCTGGTACAAACGAGGTGATCGCAGCACTACAAAACCAATTATCTTCACAAGGAATTGAATGTCGTCTGTTACACACATCCCATGCCTTTCATTCTGTGATGATGGAACCTATTTTGGAACGATTTGTGCAGGTTGTAAAAAAAGTTAAATTGAATCCACCGCGCATTCGCTTTATTTCCAATGTCACGGGAAGTTGGATTACAGATGAACAAGCGACAAACCCCAGCTACTGGAGTCAACATTTGCGTCAAACTGTGAGATTTTCAGATGGTATATCTCAACTCTTGAGGCAGTTTGAAGGTGTTTTTCTGGAGGTGGGACCCGGACGAACTTTAAGCACATTAACCACACAACATTTAGAGAAAAATGCTAAACAGCAAGTGTTGACTTCGTTACGCCATGTTAAAGAACAGCAATCAGATGTTGCTTGGTTGTTGCAAACATTAGGTCGATTGTGGCTTTCTGGTGTAGAAATAGATTGGTCAGGATTTTATACCCACGAGCAGCGTCATCGTCTACCTTTGCCTAGCTATCCCTTTGAGCGACAAAGATACTGGATTGAACCTCAAAAGCCAGGACAAGGACAAAATGGCGATTGCCCAAGGGGCAGTGGCAAAGCCAATCGCACTCCAGCATCATTGGTTAAAAAAACTGATATAGCTGACTGGTTTTATATTCCTTTTTGGAAGCCTTCTTTACCTCCAGTACAACTCGAACATCAAGAATTAGTCTCTCAAAAATCCAGCATTCTGGTGTTTGTTGATGATTATGGTTTAGGTGTCAATTTGGTAAGACGACTAGAAAAACAAAACCAGGATGTGACTACCGTAAAAGTTGGTGAAAAGTTTGCTGTACTAGACGATTATCAATATGCTATCAATCCTGAAAATAATCAGGATTACAATGCCTTAATTAAGGAGCTTATCACACAACAAAAGTTGCCAAAAACCATTGTTCATTTGTGGGGTGTCACACCTATCAGTGACAAAGACTTAGAACTTGAAGAAGTTGAGAAAACCCAAGCTACAGGGTTTTATAGTTTGCTATTTCTTGCCCAAACTTTGGGAAGACAGGAAACTGCTGATGATTTTCAAATCACAGTCATTTCTAACAATCTACAGTCAGTGACAGGAACGGAAGTGCTTTGTCCAGAAAAAGCCACTTTGCTCGGACCAATTAAAGTTATACCCCAAGAATATTCAAATATTAATTGTCGTAGTATTGATGTTATACTTCCCCCAAGCGGAAGTTGGCAAGAACAAAAACTTGTAGAAAAATTACTGGCAGAACTGACAATTTATGATTCTGAAAAGCTAATTGCTTATCGAGGCTTGAATCGCTGGGTACAGAGTTTTGAACCAGTGCGTTTTGATAAAGCTAAAACAGAAAAACCTCGACTCAGGGAAAGAGGAGTCTATTTAATTACAGGTGGACTCGGTGGTATCGGACTTGTTTTGGCAGAATACTTGGCTCGAACTGTGCAAGCAAAACTACTGTTGGTAGGACGTTCCGCTTTGCCAAAAAAAGACGAGTGGGAACAATGGCTCGCCACTCATGATGAGACTAATAGCACTAGCCGCAAAATTTGCAAAGTCCAAGAACTTGAACAGTTGGGTGCAGAAGTTTTGGTGGTCAGTGCTGATGTGAGCAACATCGAACAAATGCAAAATGTGATTGCTCAAGCTCAAGAAGAATTTGGTCACCTAAATGGTGTGATCCATGCTGCTGGAATTCTTGAAGGCAAGTCTTTTGGAACTATTGAAAAAATAAGTAAAACTGATTGTGAGCAGCAATTTCAATCAAAAATACATGGACTCTTAGTATTAGAAAAGGTTTTGCAAAACAAAAAGCTTGATTTTTGTTTATTGCTATCTTCTTTATCGTCTGTGTTAGGAGGATTAGGATTTGTTGCCTACTCAGCAGCCAATATATTTATGGATGCTTTTGTGCATCAACATAATCAGAGCCATCCTGTCTTATGGACAAGCGTAAGCTGGGATGGTTGGCAACTTGAAAAAGAAAATAAACAAAGTACATCTGTAGGCGCAAGTGTGGCTGAATTAGCTATTCAGCCGGAAGAAGGAGTAAAAGCTTTTCAAAGGATTTTAAATTCTAGTGAATTCAATCATGTAGTTGTCTCAACTGGGGAAATTCAAGCTAGAATTGACCAATGGATTAAGCTTGAATCCTTTCAACAAGAAGCAGAAAGTCAACAAGCAAAGTTATTACTACACTCCAGACCTGATTTACAAAATCCCTACGTTACTCCCAGAAACGAAATTGAGCAAAAGCTTGCTAATATCTGGCAAGAAATTCTTGGAATAAAAAATGTAGGTCTTTATGATAATTTTTTTGAATTAGGAGGAGATTCTCTACTAATCATTCAGATTCGCAGTAAAATTCTAAAAAGATTAAACAAAAATTTATCAATCGCTGACCTATTTGAATATTCAACCATAAGTACCTTGGCTGAATATATTGGTGGAAAGCAGATTGAAGAACCAATATTTCAACAAGCTGATGAACGTGCCAGCAGAAAAGAAGCGGCTATGCAGGAAAAACGACAATTAATGAAGCAAAGGAGGAAGGTAAATGGATAATCAACAAATCCACGATTCCATTAAAGGCATAGCCGTCATTGGTATGGTTGGTCGTTTCCCAGGAGCCAAAAGTGTTGATGAATTTTGGGCGAACTTGTGCAAGGGGCAAGAGTCAATTTCTTTCTTCAGTGATGAAGAATTAAAGGCTTCAGGCGTAGACTCAGACACGCTGAGTAATCCTCATTATGTAAAAGCTGGTGCTCGATTATCAGATATTGAAATCTTTGACGCTTCTTTCTTTGACTTTTCGCCAAGGGAAGCTGAAATCATAGATCCTCAACACCGCATTCTTCTTGAATGTGCTTGGGAAGCATTGGAAAATGCTGGTTATAACCCCAGTTCAGGCAAAGGTTTGACTGGTGTTTATGTGGGAACTAATATGAGTAACTACTTTCTGAGCAATCTAAGTTCCCACCCTGAACTCATCCAATCGATGGGTCTTGCAATTATATATAACAATAGTCAAGACTTTGCAGCCACACGAGTTTCGTATAAATTGAACCTGAAGGGGCCGAGCATTAACGTTCAGACTTCCTGCTCCACATCATTGGTAGCTGTTCACTCAGCCTGTCAAGGATTGCTAAATTACGAGTGCGATATGGCTTTGGCAGGTGGTATTTGCATAGAATCTCTGCAAAAGCAAGGCTATTTCTATCAAGAAGGGAGTATTACTTCTCCTGATGGTCATTGTCGCGCCTTTGATGCCAGTTCCCAAGGAACTATTTTCGGGGATGGAGTAGGTCTTGTCGTCCTCAAGAGATTAGAGGATGCCTTAGCAGATGGTGACTGCATTCATGCAGTGATTAAAGGTTCGGCTATCAATAACGATGGTGCGGCTAAGGTGGGTTATACGGCTCCTAGTGTGAGTGGTCAAGCTGAGGTGATTGCTGAGGCTCAGGCGATCGCCTCTGTTGCTCCTGAAACCATCACTTACATCGAAACTCACGGAACCGGTACAGCCTTAGGAGACCCGATTGAAATTAGTGCCCTGAAAAAGGTGTTTGCAGCCCGCACCACACAAAAGGGATTTTGTGCGATTGCATCAGTAAAAACCAATGTTGGGCATTTGAATACAGCAGCGGGTGTGACAGGATTAATTAAAACAGTCCTTGCACTCAAACATAAACAAATACCTCCCAGCTTACACTTTGAACATCCTAATCCTGAGATAGATTTCGCCAATAGTCCCTTTTACGTTAATACTAAATTATCGGAGTGGGAAAGCAACGGTACACCTAAGAGAGCAGGTGTAAGTTCTTTTGGCATTGGCGGGACTAACGCCCATGTCATCTTAGAAGAGACTCCAGTAGAGACGCGCCATGGCTCGCCTCTACACTCGCGTCCTTGGCAATTGTTGCTGCTTTCAGCCAAAACCAGCACAGCCCTAGAAACTGCAACAGCGCAACTACGGGCTCACCTCCAGCAAAATCCCGATATTCCCCTACCTGATGTCGCCCATACCCTACAAGTGGGTCGTTGCGCTTTTGACCATCGGCGCATGGTACTTTGCCAACACCAAGAGGATGCGGTGAAAGTATTAACTTCCCTTGACCCACAACGTGTTTTGACTTACCACCGCAAGCCAAGCCATTGTCCAGTCATCTTCATGTTTTCAGGACAAGGCTCACAATATGCAAACATGGGGCGGGAACTGTATGAAGTCGAACCAACATTTAAAAAACATGTAGATACTTGTGCTGACATTCTTCAGCCTCACCTCGGTCTTGATATCCGCTCCTTACTTTATCCCAGGGAACAACAAATTGAAACTGCGTCTTCCCAATTACAACAAACAGCCCTGACACAACCAGCGTTATTTGTCATCGAGTATGCCCTAGCTCAGTTATTGATAGAATGGGGAGTACATCCAGAAGCAATGATTGGTCATAGCATTGGGGAATATGTAGCAGCAACCATTGCAGGTGTATTTTCTCTAGAAGATGCCTTAGAAATTGTGGCAACAAGAGGACAACTGATGCAACAAGTACCCCAAGGAAGTATGCTTGCAGTTCCACTTCCAGAAAAAGATGTGCAGTTGCTGTTGGATGCACAGACGTTCCATGGAACGTCTCTACAAATAGCAGTCATTAACAGCCCATGTTCTTGCGTAGTGTCTGGTACAAACGAGGCGATCGCAGCACTACAAAACCAATTCTCTTCCCAAGGGATTGAATGTCGTCTGCTACATACATCCCATGCCTTTCATTCACAGATGATGTCACCTATCTTGGAACCATTTGTGCAGGCTGTGAAAAAAGTGAAGCTCAGACCACCGCGCCTACGCTTTATTTCCAATGTCACGGGAAGTTGGATTACAGATGAACAAGCGACAAATCCCAGCTACTGGAGTCAACATTTGCGTCAAACTGTGAGATTTTCAGATGGTATATCTCAACTCTTGAGGCAGTTTGAAGGTGTTTTTCTGGAGGTGGGACCCGGACGAACTTTAAGTACATTAACGACACAGCATTTAGAGAAAAATGCTAAACAACAGGTATTAACTTCGTTACGCCATGTTAAAGAACAACAATCAGATGTTGCTTGGTTGTTACAAACATTAGGTCGATTGTGGCTTTCTGGTGTTGAAATAGATTGGTCAGGATTTTATACGAAAGAGCGGCGTCATCGTCTACCTTTGCCTACCTATCCCTTTGAGCGACAAAGATACTGGATTGATGCTAAATCCTCATCACCTTCAAGTAGTCAGCCAGCAACATTAGATAATAAACAAGATATTGCTGACTGGTTCTATATTCCTTCATGGAAACGCTCTTTGCTGCCTCATTCATCTTTTTCTCAAATAGAATTGACACAGGAACCCTGGCTGGTTTTTGTTGATGAATTTGGAGTGGGTAAAAAATTAATTAATGCATTGAAAAATCAAGGTAAAAATGTCATTATAATTAAGCAGGGAGAGCGGTTTAGTCAACTCAGTGAGGGGATTTATACAATTAATCCATGGACACCGGAAGACTATGATGCCTTGTTCCAAGAACTTATGTCATCGGGTCAACATCTCCAAAACATTGCTTATTTATGGAGCGTAAATCATCTTGGAAATCGTCCACGAGAAAATTATTTAGAATTCAACAGTTTACTGTTTTTAACACAAAGCTTTAGTAAACTGACAACTAACCAAAATTTACAGATTTGGATTATATCTAATAATACTCAACAAGTCAATGGCAATGAAAAACTAGACCCAGAGAAAGCGGTAGTCTTAGGTTTATGTAAAGTCATTCCTCAAGAGTATCCTAATATTACCTGTCGGAGTGTTGATATTAATTTAACGAATCGTCAAGATGCTGAGGATACAAAGGGAGGAGAAGGAGAGGATTACAGTATCATAATTGACCAACTTTTGGATGAGCTCACCGCTGTATCTTCAGACTTGGTCCTTGCTTATCGCGATCGCTACCGTTGGGTACAAACATTTGAGCCACTTCCCTTAGAGTCAGTCGTTGAAGAAAAAACACCGTTGAGAAAACAGGGTGTTTATCTATTTCCTGGTGGATTAGAAAGTCTTGGAGTTGTACTTGCAGAATATTTAGCAAAAACTTTACAAGCAAAACTGATATTTATTGAAGATTCTGCTTTTCCTGAAAAAGATGACTATTCACAATGGCTTGAAACTCACACCCAAGAAGATGAAGTGAGCCGCAAAATCCAAAAACTGCAAGCATTGAGTGAGTTGGGTGCAGAAATTTTGGTGGTGCGTGCAGATACAACTAACTATGAACAAATGCACCAAAGCCTTGCACCTGAAAATATTGGTCAAATTCATGGGGTTATTTATTCCAGTGGGATAAAGCGTGAAAATATATTTAGTTCCATCCCAGAAATTGATAAAATAGAATTCGAGAATTTCTTGGAGTGGCAACGCTGTAAGATTACTGTATTAGAACAAGTCTTACACAAGAGAAAGTTAGATTTATGTGTCGTCTTTTCTTCTTTATCTTCCATTTTAGGAGGATTTGGCTTAGGCTTATATGCAGCAGCGAATCATTTCATAGATACCTTTACTAATCGGCACAACCAAACCTACTCTTTGCCGTGGTACACTATAAACTGGGATAAATTACAACTGAATGTAACCCAAGAACAAAAAACATTTGGGCAAACATCTGCACTGGAATTAGCCATTACTCCAAAAGAAGCTGTAGAAGTATTTAAACGGATATTCTCTTTAAAGTCAGGAACTCAGCTTATTGTTTCTACAGTAGACATCAATGCTAGAAAGAAGCATATATTTAACTTCGACTCTTTAGCTTCAAAATCTTCCAATCAATTAGATTCATCGTCACGCCACTCCAGACCTAATCTTAGTAATTCCTATGTTGCTCCGACAAATGAGTTAGAAAAACAAGTGACGGAAATATGGCAAGAGGTACTTGGAATTGCAGAAGTTGGTATTTACGACAACTTCTATGAGTTAGGAGGAGATTCCCTCATTGCAACTCAACTCGTTTCTCGATTGCGAGCAAAATTTCCTGTAGACCTACCACTGCGCGACCTTTTATTGCAAGCCATGATACCAGTTAAACAGGCAGAAATGATTGAGCAACTTATGTTGGAAAAAATTGAAGAATTATCTGAGGAAGAGGTGGAAGCTCTTTTAAAGAATCATGCAGATATTGGTGTGGAAACATTAGAAGCTAAGGAACATTTAAAATCAATATATCAGTGAAGCATTTCTGAATCAGTATTGTTTCTATAAACAACTTGTGAGGGAAAAAATGCAAGTAATTCAATGAGAGAAATATCAACAATTTGTTGTTGGGTTTGTATACCTTTTTAAAAGGTAGTAAAAAATAACATTCTTCTTAGCTTTCTAAATTACTTAATTTGAAACCTTTACTTAGGAGTAGGAAAACAAACTTATGTTTTTAGCCACTTATCCCCCAAATTATGAGTCTTTTGCTCGGATGCAAAACGAACTCAAGACTTCAGATCAAGTTACAGTAGAATTTATAATACCCGCTTTAGAGCAATTAATGTTACGACACATCTCTAAGGAAGCGCGTATTCTTGACCTTGGTTGTGGTACTGGGCAGTTAGTACAACAACTTCATATTAGAGGGTATCAGACGACAGGACTTGATGCCTCTAAAGAACTGTTAGAGTATGCCCGAAAAAACGCACCTGAGAGTGAATTTATCCTTAGTGATGTACGTGAGTTTGAGCTACCACCCATCTTTGATGGTGTTTTTTCAAAAGATGTTTTACTCTTTATCCTAAATATTGAAGAATTGACAGCCGTCTTCCAAAACGTCTACGCAGCAATGCGAGATAATGGACTCTTCGTGTTCACAATACCACTAACAGATTGGTTACACGAAATTGCTCCACCAATTTTCGACCATGTTAATGTTAATGACAAATGTGCCTTGATTGAAATCTTCTACTATAAACCAGAAGAAATGATGTGGGAAATTAAAGTCACCGGATTTGAATTAATAGAAAATATTTGGAAGCGTTCAGATACTACTTGGCTAAGAAGAGATTTCTTTTTAACAGAAGTGCAGTCGGGTTTAGAGAAAGTCGGCTTTACAGACATTAGTCACTATAATCTCAAAGATTTTGGAGCTGACGAAAGTGCAGGTATGGCTTGCTTTGTTTGTCGAAAACCATCCCTGACACAATAGTATAATTGCAGAGTTAGTAGCTCAATCAAAATTGATGGTCTTTTATGATTGAGCTTGTCGCTTAATAAGTTTTTGTCAAATATTAGGGGTGTAAGGGGGTAAGGGGATAGGGGATGTAATTAGTGCTTGCTCGTACCACCACTAATACTAGACCACCAAATCGTAGATTTGCGAATGTCGGATGTAGCTAAAAAACTAGAAAATAGTAACTATTAATATTTTATTAGAAATGGATAAACAATACTCTAATTTATCACCTGCGAAAAAAGCACTTCTAGAAAAATGGAAGGGAGGAAAGTTTCAAGCTGACACTATTCCTAAGCGTCAAGTCTCGAGGAATATTCCCTTATCTTTTTCACAACAGAGGCTGTGGTTTATTGATCAGCTTTACCACGGGAGTTCCTTTTACAATATTCCAATTGCTTTTCATATAAAAGGACAGCTTAATATTATAGCTATTCAGCAAAGTCTGAATGAAATTCTCAAGCGACACGAAGTTTGGCGCACAAGTTTTAAGCTTGTAAATGGAGAGCCAGTACAGGATATTGCACCCCAAGTTACTTGGAATTTACCCATTATTAATCTTGAGCATTTGTCTGGTAAAGATTGGGAATCTGAGGTTAAACAACTTGTAGCGGAGGAAGCAAAAAAACCCTTTAATTTAGCTAAAGGACTTTTAGTCAGAGCAACTTTACTGCGCTTGAGTCAAGAAGAACACGTTTTGCTTGTCACCATGCACCACATTATCACGGATGGATGGTCTTGTGGTGTGTTCTTGCGGGAGTTGTCAACGCTGTATGCTGCTTTCTCTACAAATCAACCTTCTGGCTTACCAGAACTGCCCATTCAGTATGCAGATTTTGCAGTTTGGCAACGCGATCGCATCCAAGGTGAGTTCCTAGCAACCCAATTAAATTATTGGAAGCAACAACTCAAGGGTGAGCTACCTGTACTACAATTACCTACAGACCGTCCCCGACCTGCGATCGCTACTTTCACTGGTGCCAAGCAATACTTTACATTCTCAAAAGCCCTGACTGATGCACTCAGACAATTAAGCCAGCGAGAAGACACTACTCTATTTATGAGTTTGCTGGCAGCATTTAACATATTACTGTATCGATACACAGACCAAGAAGACATTTTAATTGGTTCTCCAATTGCAAACCGAAACCGAGCCGAATTAGAAGGGATGCTGGGTTTGTTTGTTAACACTTTGGTGTTACGCAATAACCTTAGTGGTAATCCCAGCTTCCGCGAACTTCTACATCGAGTACGTGAGGTAACTCTCGATGCTTATGCACATCAAGATTTACCTTTCGAGATGCTTGTAGAAGAATTGCAGCCGGAACGAGACTTAAGTCGAAACCCACTTTATGAAGTCATGTTTGCCCTGCAAAACAGCCCAGTGTCTGTGCAGGAAGTTTCTGGTTTAACTTTGCGTACTTTGGAGTTTGATAGCGGTACAGCTCAACTAGATATTTTCTTGTCGATGTCTGAATCGCAAGAGGGATTAACAGGGTGTTTGGAGTACAGCACAGATATTTTTGATTCAACAACGATTACCCAATTTATTAACAAGTTCCAGACTTTGTTGGAAAATATCGTTGCTAATCCAGAGCAGCGTATCTGTGAATTGTCACTTTTAACTGCTTCTGAACAAGAACAACTCATATTTAAGTTGAATCAAACTCTTGCAGATTATCCTCAAGATGCATCTCTGCATCAATTATTTGAGCAACAGGTTCAACTCACACCTGATTTAAACGCATTAATTCATCAGTCTGAAGAACTGACTTATCGTCAACTTAATCACAGAGTTAATCAGCTTGCACATTATTTACAAAAACAGGGTGTAACAAAAGAAACCGTGGTTGCTATATGTCTGGAACGATCCGTAGACATGGTGGTGGGAATTTTAGCTGTCCTCAAAGCTGACGGAGCCTATATTCCTCTTGACCCAAGTTATCCAGTTGAGCGTCTGAGCTTTATGCTCTCTGATTCTCAAGCATCGCTGTTAATTACCAAGCAAGAAATATTAGAAAAGCTATCATTATCTTCGGCTAAAACCGTTTGCTTAGATATCCACAAAGACAATATTGCTCAAGAAAGTCAAGAAAACCCCATTAGCACGTCAAAAGCTGATAATCTTGCCTATATTATCTACACTTCTGGCTCAACTGGAACTCCTAAAGGCGTTCTTGGCACTCATCGCGGTACAGTCAATGGCTTACACTGGTTATGGAAAACCTATCCTTTCACCCAAGGAGAAGTTTGTTGTCAGAAAACAGCTATTAGCTTTGTAGATTCTGTTTGGGAAATTTTTGCTCCTTTACTTGGGGGAATTCCTACTGTAATTATTAATAATGCAACTCTACTAGACCCGCAGTTATTTATAGAAGCTTTGGCGCATCACAAAGTAACCCGTATTATACTTGTACCCTCACTACTACGCCTACTTCTAGATAATTACAGTCATCTGACTAAGAAACTAACGCAGCTAAAACTTTGGATAACTAGCGGAGAAGCACTGTCTGTTAAGTTAGCTCAAACTTTCCGAGAATTGATACCCTCAGCAAAACTCATCAACCTTTACGGCTCATCGGAAGTTTCCGCCAACGCCACTTACTACGACACCAGTTTATTACAAAACCAAGCAAACAGTGTTCCCATCGGTCGTCCTATTAACAATACTCAGGTTTATGTATTGAACCGCCATTTACAACTAACGCCTGTAGGAGTTATCGGTGAACTTTATGTTGGTGGTGATGGATTGGCAAGAGGTTATTTACGTCGTCCTGAATTGACTCAAGAAAAATTTATTGATAACCCCTTTATTCCAGGAACTAAACTTTACAAAACAGGTGACTTAGTACGTTATCTCAATGATGGTAATCTTGAGTATTTAGGTCGCCGTGATGACCAAGTCAAAATTCGTGGCTTCCGAGTGGAATTGGGTGAAATTGCAACTGCGATCGCACAACATCCAGATGTGCAAGAATCTGTTGTCATTGTCAGCGACGATGCTCAAAAAAATCAGCGTTTGGTTGCCTATGTCGTCACAGAGAAACAGGACATAGCTGCACAACTGTTGCCCTATTTGCAACAAAAACTGCCTAATTATATGCTACCATCTGCCTTTGTGGTATTGGATGAACTCCCAATAACACCTAATGGCAAAGTAGACAAGCGTGCCCTTCCAACTGATGAAGTTATTCGCTCAAATACGACTCAATCCTTCGTCGCTCCTCGTAACTTTACAGAATTATCATTAGTAAAACTTTGGGAAAATCTGCTGAATACTAGCCCTATAGGGGTAACAGATAACTTCTTTGACTTGGGTGGACACTCATTTTTAGCTGTACGTTTAATGGCTCAACTTCAAGACCGATTTGGGCATAACCTTACCCTATCTACTCTTTTTGAAAATCCAACAATTGAAAAACTAGCGACCATTGTCAGTCAGCCATCCCGCACAAGTTCTAATTCTCCTCTAGTCGCAATTAACTCTTCTGGTTCCAAAATACCTTTCTTCTGTATGCATGGCGCTGGTGGAAATATTAGCCCATACTTTAATTTGTCCAAGAGACTTGGTGAAGATTATCCACTTTATGCTTTGGAACATACCCTAGACCAAGAGAAGCCTGAAACGTTATCAGTAGAGGAGACAGCTAACCGCTACCTGCAAGAAATTCGTAAAGTACAACCAAATGGTCCTTATCTTTTAGGAGGACATTGCTACGGCGGTGTACTAGCCTTTGAAATGGCGCAACAATTACAAAGGCAGGGGCAAAAAGTAGGTTTATTGGTTGTCATCGATGCCATATTATCAGAAACATATATTGAACCTACAGATTCTGACGATGCAAAATTTTTACTTCGTATAGCTGAATCAATGAAAACCGATAATAATATAGACTTGTCACTACCTTTTGAGGAACTTCGAGATTTGCCATTAAATGAGCAACTTAATTTGATTAATAAAAAAGCAAACTTCATCTTTAGCGATGCAGAAATTAAAGATTTTCTTCGTTATTACAAACGTTTCAAAGTTCATGTCCAAGCCATGCGAAATTATGTTCCAGAGGTTTATCCTGACTCAATGACTCTGTTCCGAGCTAACGAGGAGATTATTCATGACTTTGAAAGCCCGGAATTTCATACTGATGACCTCTTGCTAGGTTGGGGTAAATATTTTAGTCAACCGATTCAAGTCATTGAAATTCCAGGGGATCATTTCTCAATTTTCGTTGAACCGAATATTCAGGAATTAGCTAGGCATTTGAGAATTTGTATCGATAATGCGGTGTGCGATGTAAATAAATAATGGGAGTAAATAAAGACTCATGAAACTACCCCCAGGACCGAAAACACCCTCATGGCTACTAAATCTGCAATTTGAGGCTGATCCCTTTGGCTATATGGATGGTATTTCCAAACGTTATGGTGATATTGTTACTGTAATGTTGAATTCTACACCAGTAGTTTATGTCAGTAATCCTTTAGGAATAAAGGAAATTTTCACAAATACAAAGGAAATTGCAGCTAGGGGTGAGTTAAACCAAGATTTCGCTTTGATGACAGGAAATCAAGGAGTTCTTCAACTTAATGGCTTAGTTCACAAAAATCGACGTAAGCTTTTAATGCAAGGTTTTCATGGAGCGCGCATGCAAGCCTGTGGACGACGTATCTGCGAACTCACAGAAAAAATCATGAGTCAACAGGTGGTTGGAAAATCTTTTGTTGCATACCCTACCATTGAAGATATCACCTTGCGAGTGGGTGTAGAGGTCGTCTTAGGCTTACATGAAGGAGAGCTTTATAATAAAATCAAGCATCTATTTGCTTCTATAATCAAATATCCTCAATCTCCTCTATTTCAACTCGTCACAAAACTTCCCTTTGGACAACGGGATTTAGGTCGATGGAGTCCAAGAGGATATATGCTTCACCTCCGGCGAGAACTTTTTCAATTGCTGTACACTGAAGTTCAAGAACGTCGCAAGCAAGCAGGTTCCTCACACACAGACATCCTCTGCGACCTTATATTTGCTCATGATGAAACAGGTGAACCATTAAGCGATGAAGAAGTGCGCGACCTCCTATTATCGCCCATATTCGCAGCTCAAGATGCTTCAGGAACTGCTCTAGCCTGGTCATTATACTGGATTCACCGTTTGCCTGCTGTGCGATCGCGACTGCTTGAGGAACTCGATAGCCTTGGTGAAAACCCAGACCCTATGAGTATTGTCGCACTACCCTACCTAAGCGCTGTTTGTAACGAAGCTTTGCGAATTTACCCAACTCAGTTGTTTACATTTCCTAGGTTGGTAGAATCGACCGTTGAGGTGATGGGCTACGAGTTGAGTCCGGGTACAGTACTCATTGGCAATATTTATTCTACGCACCAGCGTGAAGATTTATACCCACACCCCAAAGAATTTAATCCAGAACGCTTTTTAGAAAAACAATTCTCTCCCTACGAATTTTTCCCCTTTGGCGGCGGTTCTCGTGTGTGTATTGGCGGAGCTTTTGCCTTATTTGAAATGAAGCTTGTATTAGCAACTATTCTTTCACGTTATCAATTAGAACTAGTCAGTCAGCGCCCTGAACGTCCCAAGTTTGGAGGTCTGATTTGTTACCCAGCAAGTGGTGTAAAGATGATGATGCATAGTCGGCGTCAGCATCAAGGACAATCGCAGCCATTGGTTGTGGGTTCAATTTAATCTCTAGAATTTTTTTCATTGCTTTCTGTTGATACTGGAGTAGTAATATCTATGACGCTACCCCCAAAAGTGAAAACACCCACTTGGCTGCTAAAGCTGCAGCTTAAGAATGATCCGCTTGCCTGTATGGATGCTATTTACAAACGCTACGGTGACATTGTAACTGTAATGTCTGGTTCTACACCAGTTGTTTACGTCAGCAACCCTTCAGGAATAAAGCAGATTTTCAGTAATACCAAAGAAATTACAGATTCTGGTATATTTTTCCGAGATTCGACCTTGACAGTAGGACAGCAAGGAATCCTTCAAATTGATGGCTTGGTTCACAAACATCGTCGTCCCCTTTTAATGAAGGCGTACCACGGAGAGCGGATGAACGCAAGTGGGCAACTTATTTGCAAACTAACGGAAAAAATTATTAGTCAACAAGCTATTGGAAAAACTTTCACTGCCTATGAAATTGTATTAAAAATTATCTTGCAGGTAGCGATAGAGGTTGTGATAGGCTTACGAGAAGGAGAGCGTTATGAAAAAATCAAGCGTCTATTTACCTCTTTGATTAAATATGAAGAATCTCCCCTGTTTGATCTTCTTGTTAAAGAATTTTCTTTTGCACAACTAGATTTAGGTCGATGGAGTTCGCAGGGATACCGTAATTACCTTTATAAAGAAATATTTCATTTTTTGTACAATGAAGTCCAAGAACGCCGGAAGCAAGCAGATTTTTCACGCACTGATATGCTCTCTGATCTTATATTTGCTTGTGATGAAACAGGTAAACCATTAAACGATGAAGAGGTACGTGACCTGCTATTTTTGCCTATATTTGCAAGTAGGGATGGTGCAGCACATTCGCTTACTTGGTGTTTATATTGGATTCACCGTTTAAGAGATATTCGCGAGCGACTCCTTGAAGAACTTGACAGTCTTGGTAAAAATCCAGACCCTATGAATATTGTCGCATTACCTTACCTTAGTGCTGTTTGTAACGAATCTTTACGAATTCATTCAAGTCCAATGTTTATGTTATCGAGATTAGTAGAGTCTCCGGTAGAGATGATGGGCTATGAGTTAATTCCGGGTACAGTACTCATTGGTAATATTTATTCAACACATCAACGTGAAGATTTATATCCAGAGCCAAAACAATTTAAGCCAGAGCGCTTTCTAGAAAAAAAATTCTCCCCTTATGAATTTCTACCCTTCGGTGGCGGTGCTCGTAATTGCATTGCAGCACCTTTTGCTATATTTCAAATGAAGCTTGTGTTAGCAACAATTCTTTCAAACTATAAATTAGCGCTGGTTAACAAACGACCAGAACGACAAAAGCGTTTTGATGACCAGTGTCACCCAAAGAGCGGTGTAAAGATGGTTACCTATGGTCGGCGTCAACATTAAGGGCAGTGGTAGTCAGTTATTTCTTGCTTGTTTTAGCCATTAGATTTAGTTTTTCGTTCAGTTGATACACCATATTTCTCAATTTACCCTTTTCGATATAAAAACATATTTCATTATGGAGGAAGTAGGTATGACTAAGAGTAATAAAGGCGCTGTCGTCATTACAGGAACATCCACAGGTCTCGGTCGAGCAACCGCGCTTTCACTTGACAAGCAAGGGTATCGCGTTTTTGCCGGAGTCCGCACAGAGAAAGACGCTGAGTCGCTAAAGCAGTCTGCATCTGGTGATTTAACACCCATTATCATGGACATTACAAAAGCGGAACAAATTAAATCTGCTTCGGAATTTGTTTCACTAGCGATTGGTGATGAAGGATTATTCGCATTAATTAATAATGCATATGCCGGGGTAGATGGACCATTAGAATGTATTCCGATAGATGATATCAGATGGAATTTTGAAGTAAATGTTATCGCTCAAATTGCTGTCACACAAGCATTCATACCAATGCTACGAAAAGCCAAAGGTCGAATTATCAATATCAGTGCGATTTGCGGTAGATTAGCTCTACCGTATAGAGGACTCTTATCTGCTTCAAAATTTGCGCTTGAGGCAATTACAGATTCTTTACGTATGGAATTACGTTCTAGTGGAATTGAGGTTCTTTCTATCTTACCAGCGGGAATAGTGACCCCAGAACAGGCTGACAAAGTAGAAATAGGCTACCAGAAAACATTAGCCAATATGTCACCCGAAGCGAAAGCTATATATGGCAAGAATTACAAAATATATATGCAAGCATCTGTAGAGGGAAATCGCAGCAAAGGTTTATCACCTGAAAAAGTGACAAATGTGATTTTGGAGGCTTTGGAAGCTCGCAAACCTAAAAGACAATATTTTGTCACACAATCATCATGGCAACTGAGGCTTTTTGCTCTATGTAAAAGGTTGCTTCCTTATCAGTATTTTTACGATCATTTTTATTTTGGTGAAATGCGAAAAGGAATGGGATTGGATTAATAATTTATCGTCCTTTAGTCATGATGTTCAAAAAGCTATAATTTTGGCAAAAGTTTAGAAAAATAATTGATAAAGCCTTGCTCCTTTATTCTCTAACATTAGCTTAAAATTATAGCCATCAAATATATAGTAGGTATTCTACTAAGGAAATTATGATGAGTTTGTAGTAAACACTAAAGTACTCTGGAAAGAGATAATTTTTTTGCTACAAACTATAAAAATTTTCTTGTAAAATTAATTGATTTCGTAAGCTTTTCAGCCATTATTTACACCCATACTGATAAAAGAATAATTAGTATGTAGCAGAGATAGTAAATATGCAAACTCAACATACTCACGAACTCCTCACAACAGACTGTCATTTTTGCTCATTGGTTTCTAAAGCTAATGGAGAAGACCCAATTGGTACAGCAGGTACTTACGACCATTGGTTAATTATGGAAATTCCACAACCATGGCCGCAAGAAATCTTTCAGGAAAACCCAACTATCAAATCATTGATGGGTTTATTCCAAGAGTTAATTTTTAAGCACGGGGTCAAGTTGAAACCGATGCTAATTGCTCCCGACCGAGAGTACTCTCATCCTGGCTCAACCCGTTTGTTGTACTACTATCGCCCTGCAAATTTGTTTTCTCAGTTTGAGAAACAGGAGTTTGTTGTTCCAGAAAACGAAGCCGCTGCTCTGGTGACAGCAATATTCAAGCAGTTAATGCAACAACCCAACGATTTATCGAAATTTCAACAGTATCAGCAACAAACCAGTCATATCCGCGAACTTATGGTTTGCACCCATGCTCAAGTTGACCTTGCCTGTGGTAGATTTGGAACTCCCCTATATCGTCGGTTACGCAAAGAATATGCGCCTGCTTCCAATGGAAAGTTAAGAGTGTGGCAAACAACTCACTTTGGCGGACATCAGTTTGCCCCCACTCTCACTGACTTACCCCAAGGATGTTTATGGGGACATTTAGAGCCAGATGTATTGGATTTACTGGTAAACAGAAATGGTTCAATCTCTGGTTTGCGTCAATTTTACCGAGGATGGGCGGGTTTAACCAAGTTTGAGCAAATTGTTGAGCGCGAAATTTGGATGCAGGTGGGCTGGACTTGGCTTGATTATTTGAAAGCTGGGGAAGTTTTGGCACAACAGAAAGTTAGTGAAGAAGATGATGCTAATTGGGCGGAAGTACGTATTGATTATACTGTTCCAGATGGCAGTGTATCAGGTGCCTATGAAGCCAGAGTAGAAGTCTGTGGTGAAGTCATGAGTGCATTGAACTCAGCAAAAGAGATGGAGTTAGAAGCAGTAAAGCAGTATCACGTTAGCCGTTTAGTTAAGGTTGAGTAAACAGTAACGATCCGAAAACTAAAAAATGACTTCACAAAAACAATCTCAAATCACAAATGAAATTCTTCAAGGTAATCTTGTTAAACTGATGTTCAAGTTATCAATTCCCAGTACTCTGGGGATACTGATGCTTAGTTTAAACACTTTTATTGATGCTTTATTTGCAGGACGATTCATTGGTGAAACTGCTTTTGCTGGTATCTCACTTTCACTACCACTTACAGGTATAGTAAATGGATTTGCTCTCTTAATTGGGGTAGGTTCCGCTTCCGTTCTCAGTCGAGCTATTGGTTCTGGAGATATCAAAACTCAGTCCAAAATATTTGGGACTTTAACGGTCATGAGCATTGTAATCTCCTTTTTTATCACAATTCTTGGTTACAGATTTGGTGAAGAATTAATTGTATTCATGGGAGGAAGTGGTGAAGTTGCCTCAGGAGGTGCAGAATATTTTAAGACTTATATACTGGGTTCAGTATTTTTGATAATAGCGCAAGCTTGTAGCGAAGTTATCAAATCAGAAGGAAAAATGAGACTATTTACCATATTTGGCTGTATTTTTGTCATTGTTAACATTTTCTTAAATTTCATATTTATTATTGTCTTCCATTGGGAAACACATGGAATTGCCCTCGCTACAGTTTTTGGAATGATTGTTTATAGTATTGTTAACTTAGCTTATTTCCTTGCTGGCAAAAGTTCTATTCCAGTTAAGCCTAAAAAATTAGCCATAGCAATAGATTTACTACCTGCTATTTTATCAGTAGGAATATCAGCGCTATTTTATCCTATTATGGTATTGGTTCAAGATTTTGTAGTTTTTAATTCAATTTCTTATTACGGAACAAATAATGATATTGCTTTCTTTGGAGCAACTGGAAAGGTTTCTTCACTTGTGTATATCCCCATCATTGGTTTTGCACAAGCATTACAACCTATAATTGGAATGAATTATGGTGCAAAAAATTATAGGAGGCTCAAAAAAGCATACTTAACTTTTGCAGTTTTTGCAACTCTTTTATTAATATTAATTTGGCTGCCTCTACAATTATCTCCAAGGACATTTTTGGGTTTAATTCTGCCAGGTATTAATTTTACAGAAGATGATGTACTAAATTTTAGAATTATCAGCATATTAATACCGATCTGGCCTTTAGCATTCTTTAGCAATACTCTCTTTCAATCTATAGGCAAAGGTAAAACTGTGTTAGTAGTACTTTTGTTAAGAAGTATAGTTTTAAATGTGCCAATGGTGCTATTTTTTTCTAGGATGTCAGGTGTAAGGGGCATATATTATGGAACGACTTTTGCCGATATTATATTTATGTTAATTGTATTTGTATTAACAGCTTTAGAATTTAAGTATTTCAATTCGCTCAAAGTCGAATCATACAAATAATAAAATTTTTCTAAAAATAAGCTTTCATTATTTTGAATTTTATCTTTTCATAAAAATGATGATAAATTTGCAAAAAAAGAAAATGAAAAACTTTTCAAAGAGGTGACAATATGGCAACAATGGCAAAGTATTGCAAAGCATACTCACTTAAAAAATTACGTCAATTTGACCAATGGATGGAGAATTTAGAAAATACTAGAAAAGAAAAGCAACAGCTAGATGGCAAGGAAGTTGAAGTTAAGAGGGTGTTAACGGACGATGATTTTCTATATTTACAAGAAAACTACATAGTTACAGATGGGATTTTTAAGGACGAGAATATCATTTTTGATAATGTAACACCTGAATGGAAAGAGTTTTGCCAAAAGACCCTTGCATTTGAGATTCCCGTATATGAAGCTGTACAAGTACAAGGATCGGTAAATCAAGACAAAAGTCATTCTTAATGAGGAGACAATTTTATGAACGAGTTAGTGCAACGATTGTCAGAAGGAGAATATCCAGTTGAAGCAAGTTTGAGACCAGAAAAAACAGCTACTGCATTAAAAGACTGTATTGACCGAGGATATGTTCATATCAAATTTACAAACACTAAAGGGGGTACTGATTTAGGTGTAAGACTCGATCCAGAAGCATCTAATTTTAATGAAGCTGACTTTGAGCATCAAACAGGGAAAGTTCATTTGGTTGGTAACTTAACACTAAACTATGTAAAAGTTAGATGTATTGCAGATATTGACCTGATGACTTTAAACGGTAAGGGACATTTAGAGCCAGTAGAACAATGACATTTGTCCCAGTTATTAATGGAGTGCAAATATGTATCAAGACGACAAAGAAGACACGACAATTTACAAAGTTGTAGTTAATCACGAAGAACAATATTCCATTTGGCCATTAGACCGCGAAAATCCTCTTGGTTGGAAAGATACTGGAAAAAATGGACCCAAACAAGAATGTTTAGATTACATCAAAGAAGTCTGGACTGACATGAGACCGCTTAGTCTCCGGAAAAAGATGCAGGAAACAGCTGGCAACATGCAGTAAGCAACTGTGCGTTGAAATTGTGTAGTTGGTGGGTTTTTTATGTCCACTTCACGCAGGGTCAGCGCATCTTAACAATCATTGACAAAAAGATGAGCCTTAACTTTGCTGAAAAATAAAATGCTTCTATCACTCGATAAAAGCAAACTTTTAATGGAGGAAAAGAAAAGTGACTAATTTGCAAGAATATCAAGAATACAAGGTATCTCTCCAAAATCATAGAGTAGCATTGTCTAAGTCGGATAAGGTAAAGATAAAAATATTTTTTTTGCTACTCAAATTATTAAATATTTTGTTTCCAAAAGGTCATGTCCATAGATTTGAAAAGTCTCTAAAATTTTATTTGGGGCTGATAGATATAAACATTGATGATTGGAATACACAACAAAAACCAGCGTTGTTTTTCTATCTCGGTCTTCCTTCTAAACCTTGGTATGAACCTAATGATTACGACGGTTTAAAAATAGTGAGAAATATCCTTGAAGAAGGTGCTAAAGACATAAAAAGTGAGTATTTAATGAATCTCCCTAATAAAAGTAATTTCTTAACTACAGGCTTTGAACCAAGTGATGATCCTTCAAGTTATGAAAACATTACTGACATTAAACTACCTGCCTCTTACACAAAAGATGACTGGTTAGGAGTTATATTGTGGATTGATGGTAAATTTACTCAAAAAGCCAGAGATTTATTTCCAAAAACTGTAAATATTTTGTCTAAGCTGAAATCTTTTATGGATCCTTTTGAAGAGGCTACAATTTATGTTTTAAAGCCAGGAGCTTTCTTACCTCCACACCATGATGCTGCAAATACTTATATTGGCTGTCATTTGGGATTAATAATTCCAGAAAATTGCGGATTTAGCGTTGGAAGTGAAACGCGGAGTTGGACTGAAGGGAAAACTTTATTTTTCGATCAGAGCATTGAGCATGAAGTCTGGAATAGAAGTCAGGAAGAACGAGTAGTTTTGTCACTGCAATTACGTCATCCAGAATTGTCAAAATTTGAAAATTTTTTATACGATCTTTTTCGTAAGTCGCTGTGATTTTCCTAGTTCTTCGGTTATTTTTATGCAAAACTTGGTTCAAAATCATTCAGAGGGTGTTTGAAAAGTCGGTAAGTTTGTAAAAAAACCCAATACTTCTTCTTTGACATGTTTGTGCATTTGATTGCGTACCGCCTCTTCAATTCCTGCAAAGCTTGTTAATCTTTCCGGTGATGTGTCTTCGTACAGTATTTTTGCGATCACCTGAATATGTTCTTGAAGAGCTTGCTTTTGTTCTGGTATGATGGGTAGGTAAATACACTCGTCTTACTTAGACTGGCTGATTTTTGCTCTCTTTGCAAAAAACTGGGATGCTCTCATTTCAGTTTAGAATAACAGGTACTGAAGAACCATTAATTTTTCCTCAAACTAAATAAGATTAATGTTAAAACAACTAGCTAACAGCAGTTTGCGAAATTTCTTGATTATATGGCTAGGTCAACTTGTTTCTGGAATTGGTAGTGTAACAACCGCCATTGCTTTGGAAATCTGGGCATGGTCAATTACTGGTAAAGCAACAGCTCTCACGCTAGTAGCTTTCTTTGGTTTACTTCCCAGTATTCTTATTACGCCTATTAGTGGTGTAATTGTAGACCGTTTTAATCGGAAACTATTGATGATGCTCGGTGACACTGTTGCCGTCCTCACAACAATTGTTCTCCTCTTTTTATATATCAATGAAGACTTACAAATTAGGCATCTTTATGTGGCAGCAGCTTTAGTCGGTACTTCGGGTCAATTTCAATCTCTGGCATATGACGCATCAGTTCCATTAATGATACCCAAGCAATACTATGCTCGTGCTAGTAGTCTTCAATTCTTGTACAGTCATAGTATAATTATCATCGCACCTGCTTTAGCAGGATTTTTTTATAATTTAATTGGACTAATTGGTATTTGGTTAATTGATATTTCCACTTTTTTAGTCGCCATTTTTACTCTCTTTTTTATACCGATACCCCAGCCAGTGCAAACAGAAGAAAACCAGGAAAACTTTTGGCAAGATGTCGGGTATGGATTTCGTTATTTAAATACTCATAAAAGTCTTCTTTTACTGTTAGTCGTTAACTTCTTACTTACATTTACCGATGACCTCGCAGGTTCACTTTCTCTACCAATGATTCTCGCACGCACTGGCGGTGATACTTTAGTGCTGGGTAGCATAATCACAGCAGCAGGTTGTGGTGGTGTAATAGGAGTATTAATTGTTAATAAATGGGGAGGTTTTAAAAATAAAATTAAGGTGATATTACTTGGCATTATAGGTGTCGGTTTGCCTAAAATAGTATTTGGTTTAGGTCGAACTATGTGGTTATGGATTCCTCCACAATTTTTATGTTCTTTGAGTTTTAGCATTAGTGGTAGCGTAAATAATGCGATTTGGTTGGCTAAAGTTGCTCCCAATCTACAAGGACGGGTTTTTGCTGCACGGTCTTTGCTGTTGCAATTAGCTTCAGCAGCTGCGGCTTTGATTGCCGGACCATTAGCAGATAATGTCTTTATACCTGCATTTAGTCAGGGAGGTAGCCTTGTGGGTATTTTGGGAGGTATATTTGGGACTGGTGCTGGTGCGGGAATTGCGATGTTGTACGTAATTAGCGCGGTTTGTATGTTTTTGGTCGGATTGGTTGGGTTTAATGTTCCATTGCTACGAAATTTGGAAAAGAATGTACCTGACCATGATGAGGTTGCGGTTTAGTCCATATTTGATAGTTATCGGAGATGTCTAGTAGAACAATGACATTTGTCCCAGTTATTAATGGAGTGCAAATATGTATCAAGACGACAAAGAAGACACGACAATTTACAAAGTTGTAGTTAATCACGAAGAACAATATTCCATTTGGCCATTAGACCGCGAAAATCCTCTTGGTTGGAAAGATACTGGAAAAAATGGACCCAAACAAGAATGTTTAGATTACTTCAAAGAAGTCTGGACTGACATGAGACCGCTTAGTCTCCGGAAAAAAATGCAGGAAACAGCTGGCAACATGCAGTAAGCAACTGTGCGTTGAAATTGTGTACTTAGTGGGTTTTTTATGCCTACTTCAGGTTCATACAAGCATTTTTCTGCTTCTGCAATTTCAAGTTTCTTTAGCTTAGTAACGCTTGTTAAAAATGGAGAATTTCTATGGTAGAGTCCTCAGTTTCTCAATCACGAGTATGGTTTATCACTGGTTGCTCAAGGGGCTTAGGTCGAGCATTAGCAGAAACAGTGCTTGAGCGGGGCGAGACTGTGGTGCTAACAGCACGGAATCCACAGCAGGTAGAAGATTTAGCAACAAAGTTTCCAGGTCGTACATTAGCAGTACAACTTGATGTAACGAAACCCGAAGAGGTACGGAAAGCAGTGAAACAGGCAATTGCTAACTTTGGACGCATTGATGTACTTGTCAACAATGCCGCATGTGAAGTTGCGGGGGTCATTGAAGAAGTCAGCGATGAGGCTGTTCGCCGTGAGTTTGAAACAAACTTTTTTGGTGTTTTGGAAACACTACGAGCAGTACTACCTCATATGCGGCAGCAACGTAGCGGACACATTCTTAATATTTCATCAATTGCTTGCTTTAGCGCTAATCCTGGCGGAGGAATTTATTCCAGTAGCAAATTTGCGATAGAAGGACTTTCCGGATCACTAGCCAACGAAGTTGCACCTTTCGGCATAAAAGTCACAATAGTTGAACCTGGTGCATTCCGTACAGATTTTCTCACCCGTTCTTATGTCTTAACTGAAAGCAAAATTGAAGACTATAAGCCATTAATTGATAAAATACGTCAGGCAGTGTGTGATGAAGTTGGCACCCAAGAAGGTGACCCCAAGAAAGCTGCTCTAGCAATGATTAAAGTGGTTGATAGTGATAACCCACCAATTAGATTAGCGCTAGGAGCAGATACAGTTGAAACTATTAGTTACGCATTGGAGTTTATTAAAAGAGACCTAGATGCTTGGAGGGAAGTCTCTGTAAATACTGCGTTTGAGGAAGTTGTAGCAGATAAAACTCAAGTTGCTACTTTAGGTTAGACTGCACTCAAAAATAGAGGTTTGTTGCAACAGCTGGAGATACTTAGGCTGATAGACGGGGCATATAAATTGTCGAGAGCTTAAACTCCAGCACTAACGAACCGTAAACACCCCTCCAAAAAGTGCTATTTAGAACTCGGAGTATGAAAACTATACACCAAGTTAACTCGTGGGTTACTTGTCCTAAACCCAATCCTCATGCTTCCTTGAGACTATTTTGTTTTCCTTACGCAGGTGGTAGCTCTTTAATTTTTCGTACATGGGTAAATAGTCTACCTAAAAGTCTTGAAGTTTGCCCCGTAGAACTTCCTGGACGCTTAACGCAGATGAAGTCACCTCCATTTACGCGAATGGAACCTCTAGTTAGTGCGATCGCCCCTATTCTTCTACCATATTTAGACAAACCATTCGCCTTGTTTGGTCACAGCATGGGTGCGCTTGTCAGCTTTGAACTTACCCGTTTACTCCGTAGAGAATATGATATCAGTCCAATCCATCTGTTTATATCCGGTCGTCGCGCTCCTCAAATTCCTGATCCAGATCCACCCATCCACGCTTTAAGCGAACCTGAATTCATAGAAGAGCTGCGCCGCCTCAACGGGACTCCCAAAGCAGTACTAGAGAATGCCGAACTCATGCAGTTACTGATCCCTATCCTGCGGGCAGATTTTGCCGTTCTTGAAACTTATGTTTATAGTCCTGCACCCACTTTAAATGTTCCCATCACTGCCTTTGGTGGCTTACAGGATTCAGAAGTCAGTAGCTCGGAACTCCAAGCTTGGCAAGAGCAAACAAATGCTGTTTTCTCTCGGCAGATGTTTTCTGGAGACCATTTCTTTCTGCACTCAGCGAAATCACTCCTGTTACAGTCTCTTTCTCAAGAACTAAACCGGATTACGAGTGAATTTAAGTTGTAAATCTTAATAATTCGACAAATATGTCCCAATGGTTATCAGATATCCCATGACTGGGGACAATAAAGTTGAGACAGTGTACTATACCTTAGTAGAGCAAGGCGCAGAAAAAGGGCAAGTCTTTATCAACCAAACACAGTACTTTGAAGGCGTACCTTTGGAAGTTTGGAACTTTCGTTTGGGAGGTTATCAGATTTGTCACAAGTGGCTGCAATCTCACCAAGGTTCTTACCTTTCTCATAAAGAAATTCAGCAATATCAGCGCGTTATTCTAATATTAAAAGAAATCATCGAGTTAATGGTAGAAATTGAGACAGCCATTCAATTTACCCAACAGAAGAACAGGAGAATTTTTGAAAAATTACAAGTCATAATTGCAGAACAATTAGGTATTGAGCAGAACCAAGTCAGCCTAACTTCAAGTTTTAGGAAGAACTTAGGGGCAGATTCATTAGATATGTTGGAACTGGTTGTGGTTTTGGAGAAAATTTACAACATTGAAATTAGTGATGAAATCATTAAGGAGATTTCGACTGTACAAAAACTTGTCAATTATATTAGTCAGAAAATGACTTCTTCAGAGTGTGCTTCTTAAATGTTTATTTTCTTCTTATTAGGGAGCATACCAAATGTGTAAAATTATTTTATTTTGTAGTGCGGACTGGACAGCCCGCTTCGGCAATAAACTAGGGAGCCAAATGCTTACAATACCATCTTTTTTGCAAAATTGTCAGACTTCCTCTGAATTATGAGCTATTTATATAAAACTTTAAAGCGTAAATCATTCCGACTTTTACCATTTGTACTTAGTCTTGTCTTTGCTCTAGTTCTGGGGTGCTATAGTTCTGCACAAATGGCAAAATCCACTGAGATACTGTGGGATACATATGGTATACCACATATCTATGGTAAGGATACTCAAAGTGCTTTCCAAGCATTCGGTTGGGCGCAAATGCAAAGTCACGGTAATCTGCTTTTACGTCTATACGGTCAAGCACGTGGACGTGCTGCCGAATACTGGGGAGAAAAATATTTAGAATCAGACCGTTGGGTTCAGACAATGGGAGTTCCAGAACGTGCTCGTTCTTGGTACAAGGAACAGAACCCAACTTTTCGTAACTATCTTGATGCTTTTGCTGCTGGAATTAATGCCTATGCTCAGGAGCATAGAGAAAAGCTTGACGATGAAGTAGAAGTTGTGTTGCCAGTGAAGGCAGAAGATGTTCTGGCTCATCTACATCGAGTCCTACATTTTACTTTTGTTGTTAACCCACAGCAGGTTGCAGGTGTCGCCAAGAAAGAATCAAAAGCAGGGTCTAATGGTTGGGCGATCGCACCCTCTCGTTCTGCAAGTGGCAAAGCAATGCTACTTGCGAACCCCCATTTGCCTTGGTCAGATTTATTTCTGTGGTACGAAGCTCAAGTTACCGCACCAGGTATTGATGCTTATGGAGCAGCACTCGTTGGCATTCCCGTATTGGCGATCGCCTTTAACGACAATTTGGGTTGGACTCACACTGTCAACACTTTCGATGGCTGGGATACTTATGCACTGCAATTAGTTGACAAAGGTTATCGTTTTGATGGCAAAGTTCGTCCCTTTGAGACGAGAACCCTTTCCTTGAAAGTCAAGCAAAAAGATGGCACACTGCGGACAGAACCCTTAGTCATCAAACGTTCTATTCACGGACCTGTCGTGACAGAGAAAGATGGTCAAGCTGTAGCACTACGTGTTGTTGGTCTAGATCGACCTGGTGTATTGGAGCAGTGGTGGGATATGGCGCGCTCGCAAAACCTGAAACAATTTGAAACCGCTCTCCAACGCTTGCAACTCCCGATGTTTACAGTAATGTACGCAGATAAAGACGGGCACATCATGCACCTATTCAACGGTCAAGTTCCCGTGCGACAACAAGGAGATTTTAAATACTGGCAAGGGATTATTCCTGGTGACAGTTCTAAAACACTATGGACGAAAATCCATGCCTATCAAGATTTGCCACGCATCGTTGACCCAAAAAGCGGTTGGTTGCAAAATGCCAATGACCCACCTTGGACAACAACATTTCCCACCACCATCAAACCAGATAATTACCCGCCTTACATGGCACCGCGTTTCATGGATTTCCGAGCGCAGCGTTCTGCAAGAATGCTAGATGAGGATGAAAAAATTTCTTTGAATGAAATGATTGAGTACAAACATTCAACACGCATGGAATTTGCTGACCGTATCCTGGATGATTTGATTCCAGCTGCACACAAGTCTGGAAATGAATTAGCAATTCGTGCAGCGAATGTGTTGGAAACATGGGATAAACAAGCAAATGCAGAGAGTCGGGGAGCAGTATTATTTGCTCTTTGGGCACAAGAAATGGATTTTGATACAGCCTTTAGTCAACCTTGGACAGAAGACTCACCGCGTACTACACCCGATGGATTCGCTAATCCTCAAAGTGCTGTGACGGCATTGGAAGCGGCAGCAGTTAAGGTAGAAAAGGCTTATGGTCAGCTAGATGTCCCTTGGGGAAAGGTTTTCCGGTTGAAGCATGAGAATGTGGATTTACCTGCCAATGGTGGCGATGGAGACCTTGGAATCTTCCGTGTTCTCAATTTTGCTCCTTCAGAAAAAGGACATTTCTTACCTGTCGCAGGTGATTCTTATGTTGCTGCGATTGAATTTTCTCAGCCAGTGAAGGCTATGGCACTGACTAGTTATGGTAATTCCTCTCAACCGGGTTCAGCCCATACTGTAGACCAGTTACCACTGTTTGCGCGTAAAGAGCTGCGTCCAGTTTGGCGATCGCAAGACGATATTACAGCCCATTTGGAGGAGCGCAAAGTCTTTTAAACGAGTTATCAGTCCTGACGGCGTATGGTGGGGGATGCGCGACCCGCCACCAACGCATAAAAGTCCAATTGGTAGGGGACGCGCGACCCAAGAATTTAACTGATAACTGTTTACTGTTCACTGTTCACTGTTAAAAACGAGTGCCATCTGTCTGTTAGCTTTTGATACGTGCAATCTCGGAGTACATATGATTTAATGTATCGCAGGTTGAACAAATATATTCAGCATAATGCTTCATGCGGCGTGATTCGATTTTTTACAAACTATTTCAACAATCTCCCACTTTACTATTTGAACTATTGACAAATCCGCCAGCTAATGCAGATGCTTATCGATTTGATTCGGTAGCTGTCAAAGAACCTAAGTTTGAAATTGATGGGGTATTTTTACCGCCAGAACATGAAGGCGCAGGAGTTGTATATTTCTGTGAAGTCCAATTCCAGAAAGATGAACAGCTTTACGAAAGAGTATTTGCGGAATCCTTGTTATATTTCTATCGCAATCGTGCTAGATTCAGCGACTGGCAAGCAGTGATAATTTACCCGTCACGTAGTATTGAACAAAGCGATATTAATCCTTATAGAACACTGCTCAACGGGAACCAAGTGCATCGGGTGTATTTAGATGAATTGGGGGATATTCGCCAATTACCTATATGGGTAGCACTGATGGTACTAACTACGGTAGAAGAAAGCCAAGCACCAGAAGAAGCAAGGTATTTGTTAACCAGAACTCGTCAAGAAGTCCCATCAGCAGCGAGTCGCGCCATAATAGAGGTGATCACGACAATCATGGTGTACAGGTTTGAACAGTTGAGTCGAGTGGAAGTAGAGTCTATGCTAGGAATAACGCTAAAAGAAACGAGAGTTTACCGAGAAATCAAGGAAGAAGGACGCGAAGAAGGACGCGAAGAAGGACGAGAGGTAATGGCGAATGCAATTTCTCGACAATTGACTAAGCGTCTTGGACAACTTTCTGAACAAATACGCTCATCAATTTCTAGTTTACCTCTGTCTGCTCTGGAAGATTTGAGCGAAACACTCTTAGATTTTACCTGTTTGGCTGATTTACAGGCTTGGTTGGAAGCGCGAATCAATTAATCTACTGGCTTTCAGGAGACTGACACAGCGACAGCCAGAACATGAAATCGCTTTTCATAGGACTAAACCCCAGACTGCACACGCCACAAACTGGCATAAATCCCATCAAGCGCTAGTAAATCCTCGTGCTTGCCCTGCTCAACAATTTGACCATGATCCATCACATAAATACAATGACTATGGCGAATTGTCGAAAGACGGTGAGCAATGGCTATAGTTGTGCGATTTTCGGTAATCATAGCCAAGGATTTTTGGATAGCCGCTTCAGTTTCATTATCCACCGCAGAGGTCGCCTCATCCAAAATCAGAATTGGTGGGTCTTTGAGAATAGCACGAGCGATCGCCAAGCGTTGTCTTTGTCCACCAGAAAGTTTCTGACCGCGTTCACCAACAATGGTATCGTATTCTTGCGGTAGTTGGAGAATAAATTCGTGAGCCTCGGCTAATTTGGCGGCGTGGATAATTTCTGACTGCGTAGCGTCAAAGCTGCCATAGGCAATATTTTCTGCCACCGTACCATGGAACAGAAACACATCCTGACTCACCCAACCGATACAGCGCCGCAGTTCGCCTAGTTGCAACTCTCGAATATCGATACCATCAACCAGGATTTGTCCGCCTTGGACTTCGTAAAAACGCAGCAGTAGTTTGACTAGGGTACTTTTACCAGAACCTGTTGCACCGACAATACCAATGTTTGTCCCGGATTGAATGTGCAGTGATAGATTTTTGAGGACATTGTTGCGGTCATTATAAGCAAAGGTGATATTGTCAAGATGCACTTCACCACGTACTGTTTTTAATGGTAGGGAGCGGTTCCCTGTAGGAATAGCAATCGGAGTATCCAACAATCCCATGACTCTACGGATGGAAGCCATAGCCCGCTGATACTGATCCATGATCGAACTCAAAGTGGCAAACGGCCATAGTAATTGCTGCACAATGAACACCATGAAACCATAGGTTCCCACAGTTAACTGATTATTCGCCACTGCAACACCACCAAAAAACAGCGTGGCGATGAAACCTATGACAACTACGAATCGAATCGCCGGAAAAAACGCAGCAGAAACAGCGATCGCACGGGCGTTACTGCGGCGATAAGCTTCACTTTCAGAGAGGACACGACCCCGTTCATAGGTTTCAGCAGTAAAGCTTTTAATTGTGGCAATCCCTGACAGGTTATTAGCTAAACGACTATTGATGAATCCCGCTTTGTCGCGCACATCTGCATAGCGGGGAGCGAGTCGTTTTTGGAATGCCAATGAACCCCAGAAAATGAAGGGTGTGGGTAGTATTGCCAACCATGCCACATTAGGAGCGATAAGAAGAAACGAGCCGCCTACAGCTAAAATTGTGGTGATAAATTGCAGAATGCTAGCAGCCCCAGAATCGAGAAACCGTTCTAGTTGATTGATATCATCGTTTAAAATTGACAGGAGTGTACCTGTAGAGCGTTCCTCAAAGTAGCCCAGTTCTAGTTCTTGTAAATGGCTATAGGCATCAAGGCGTAATTCGTGCTGTATGGTTTGGGCTAGGTTACGCCATAGGCGATCGTAGAGAAATTCAGATAGTGACTCTAAGCTCCAAATTAATAATGTCAATAAGGATAGTATAGCCAGTTGTCCAATGATGTTGGTGATGCCAATTTGGGCAATGATGGAATTTTCTTTTTCCACTACGATATCTACTGCAACACCAATTAAATACGATGGTGCAAGGTCGAAGATTTTATTGAGGATGGTAAAGGTGACAGCACTCCATATTTGAGAGCGGTAGTCTTTGGCGTAGTGCAACAGCCGCAATAGAGGATGGATTTTGGAAGTTGGGGAAGAGTACATGGTGATATATATTTTTTATAGCCGAATCCTGATAACTAAGGCTGAACGCAATTCTTCATCTTTTCAATTCTCAAGATTTATTGAGGGACGTTGACAGATTTTGTCATGACTTGTGTTGAGTAGTGATCAATTCTATAATGAGAATTTTATCATTTATTTTAGGTGAACTAGACCCGTAGTGCTCGCTTTTTACACCCAGCAATGTCTTCAGTCCGTCAGTATATCCCTTCTGAATACACGTTCGCTAAAGTGATCATTCTGGTGAAGCTCACATTTTTAATGATAATTATTTTTAATAAAAAAGAAAGTATTATCTTAAAAAAGTTGAAAAAAGATAGCAATAAGTATAAAGTATTATAAAAAAGACTATCAATTAAAATGTTGAAATTGCAAATCTTAAAGGAACTACAACCAGATCCCAAAAATGGACATATTTTTCAATTAACCACAAGAGAATGACAAGAGCAACCACAGCCTCACCCAGAAGTTGGAAAACACCCAAAGTATCACCTTTGGTGGGTCTGGTTTTGGGAATCATGATCCTGCTAATTTGCTTGGTATATAGTGTTACACTAGGTGCAGCAGAAATACCTCTAGACAAGATTCTGGAATCCTTTGTCACCTTTGATGATTCCTATGAACATTTAGTTATTCAGACTATAAGATTACCGCGATCGCTCATTGCTATCCTTGTAGGTTCAGCCCTTGCAGTATCTGGAGCATTAATGCAAGGTTTGACGCGCAACCCTTTAGCAGATCCAGGGATTTTGGGTATTCAATCGGGTGCAGCAGTAGCAGTAGTTGGAACAATTTTTGTTTTTGGTAGCACATCTGTTAATGATTACACAATTGCAGCATTTCTGGGTGCAGGAACCACGGCGATCTTAGTCTACTTCCTTGGTTCTCTCGGACGGGGAGGAGCTACCCCACTGAATTTGACAGTAGCAGGTGCAGCGTTAACTGCTTTCATCTCTTCTGTCACCACTGCTATCCTCATCGTCAGCCAACGAACGTTAGAAGAAATTAGATTTTGGTTAGCTGGTTCATTGGCTGGTCGCGATGTTAACATATTTTTCCAAACATTGCCTTTTGTCGTTGTGGGATTAGGAATTGCTTTTGCCCTCGCAAGACAAATGACGACCATGAGTCTTGGTGAAGATGTCGCCAAAGGCTTAGGTCAAAAAACAGCTTGGATCAAAATAATGACCGCCATCAGCGTCGTTTTACTGGCGGGAAGTTCAGTAGCTATTGCTGGACCAATCGGCTTTATTGGCTTAGTCGTTCCCCACATGGTGAAATTTTTTATAAAAGCTGATTACCGTTGGATTTTGCCTTATTCGGCAGTTTTCGGGGCAATTTTACTCTTGGTTGCAGATATTGCTGCTCGAGTGCTGCTTAAACCGCAGGAATTACCTGTGGGTGTTATGACAGCACTGATTGGCGCTCCCTTTTTTGTGTACCTGGCTAAGTCAAAGGTGAAAAAATGAAGTTGGATTGGCTAGTCATCCGTTCCGAAGCAATATCCTTCCGGATCGACCGACGTGTACCACTGATGCTGCTATGTTTAGCAGTGGTGATTGTAGTAGCAATGGTGATGAATGTAGCCAAGGGTGAATATCCCATCTCGCCCTTGGATACTGTCAAAACTGTACTAGGTATAGATACAGGCAACCCAGACCATGCCTTCGTGATTCACACCTTGCGTCTACCTCGTACTCTTGTTGCTTTTATGGTGGGAGTAGCGTTGGCAATTTCTGGAACTATCTTCCAAGGTCTCACACGCAACCCACTAGCTGATCCTGGTATTATTGGTATCAATGCCGGGGCAAGTCTGGCAGCAGTGGCAGTCATTATACTATTCCCATCAGCGCCAATTTACACCTTGCCTCTTTCAGCCTTTGCTGGTGCTATGTTGATGGCTGTTCTCATTTACTCGCTGGCTTGGAACAAAGGGAGTTCCCCTATTCTATTAATTTTGATAGGTATTGGCTTGTCTGCGATCGCCAGTGCTACAACCAGCTTATTGATTACCTTTGGGGAAATTTACAACGTCAGTGATGCTCTGGTATGGTTAGCAGGCAGTGTCTACGGGCGCAGTTGGGAGCAAGTCTTTTCTCTGTTGCCTTGGTTGGTAGTTTTTGTCCCAATGACATTGACACTAGCCAGACATTTGAACGCTCTTAACTTAGGAGATGATGTTGCCAAAGGTCTAGGGACTCGTGTGGAATGGCAACGTGGTTTACTCGTGTTAGTGGGTGTAGCGTTGGCAGGTGCATCAGTCGCCACTGCGGGAATGATTGGCTTCGTTGGGTTAATTGCACCTCATTTAGGAAGACAATTGGTAGGTCCAAACCATCAAGGGTTGGTTCCCACCTCTGCACTCTTGGGAGGAGTGATTGTTGTAGCGGCAGACTTGTTAGGAAGAACGCTATTTGCACCTATCGAACTTCCTTGTGGGGTAGTGACTGCTGCTATTGGTGCTCCTTATTTTCTATATTTGCTCATTTGTCATCGCAAAAAATAAAACTGGGAAATATAACCAATGAAAGGACTATCAACCAAAAGTCTATCTTTAGCTTACGATGGTGTATCAATTATCCGTGACTTGAATTTGGCAATCCCGACTGGACAAATAAGTGCTTTAGTTGGTGCTAATGGTTGTGGGAAATCAACTTTATTAAGAGGTCTGGCAAGATTGCTTAAGCCACATAGCGGTACGGTATATCTTGATGGAAGCTCAATTTTTAATCTTTCCACCAAAGAAGTCGCACAGCAATTAGGAATTTTACCCCAAAGCCCAGTTGCACCAGAAGGGTTAACAGTCAGAGATTTGGTTGCACAAGGACGTTACCCGTATCAAAATTGGTTACAGCAGTGGTCAGCAAAAGATGAAAAAATTGTGCAGCAGGCACTGTTGATTACAGATTTGTTCGAGTTAGCAGACAGGGCATTAGATACTTTATCTGGTGGACAACGACAAAGAGCTTGGATTGCCATGGCATTGGCGCAGGATACAGATATTTTACTTTTGGATGAGCCGACGACTTTCTTGGATTTGGCGCATCAAATAGAGGTTTTGGATTTGTTGTATGAGTTGAACCAAACTCAGGGACGAACTATTGTTATGGTGCTTCATGATTTAAATCAGGCGTGTCGTTATGCTGATTACTTAGTTGCTATCAAAGATGGTCGGATTTTTACGGCTGGGGAACCAAAGCAGGTTATGACTGAGGAAATGGTAAAAGAGGTTTTTGGCTTAGAGTGTCGTGTTGTTGCTGATCCGGTTGTGGGAACACCGATGTGTGTCCCGATAGGACGTAAGGGAGAAAGGAAATTACAAACAAAATCTTCCAATTTGTGATTTGACCTCATTGGGAGCGATCGCTTAGCAATATCGAATACAAGCGAATACGATAGTGGATTCTAACAGTAAATAATAAAGTGGGAAATAAGTTAGTATTTTGTCTACTTTTGTGGCTCTAAGAGAGTTTTTACTCAAAATAGCGTCAAAGCAAGGGATTATGGGGAGACAGCTATGAAAAATCAACTTACCAAAAGCCAGACTCATGAGCTTGAACTGTCTCCCAATAACCCAATTCTCTATGTACAAAACTTAGGTCGAAGAGTTGAGAACCACTGGATTTGGAATAACCTAAGTTTTCAACTGTTTCCAGGGGAGCGAGTAGCGGTGTTGGGTGCTTCTGGCTCTGGTAAAAGCTTACTACTACGAGCATTAGCTGGTCTAGACCCAGTACAAGCAGGGCAAATTATTTTTCAAGGACAGCCGATGAAGTCCTGGTTTATGCCCAGGTATCGTTCCCAAATCATCTACTTGCACCAGCGCCCAGCCCTTTGGGAAGGAACTGTAGAAGAAAACCTCCAAGGAGTTTATAAATTAGCAGTCCACCACCATCAGGTTTACAACCGCAAGGTGATTCTAGACTATCTCCATATTTTGCATAAAGGGGCAGATTTTCTGCAGCGTCCTATTAGAGCTATTTCTGGTGGTGAAGGGCAAATTGTCGCCTTTTTGCGAGCTTTGCAACTTTCACCCTCTATCTTATTACTAGACGAACCTACTGCTTCACTAGATACTGGAACTGCCCAAAGTTTAGAGGCTTTAGTTGCAGTTTGGCAACGTCAAGACCCACTGCGAGCCTATCTTTGGACAAGTCATGACCCTAAGCAGTTGGAACGCATTACCAACCGCCAAATTACCTTGAAGGAAAAAGATTGATGACAAGCAGTTATATCCAAATCGGTTACGGACAAGTCGCTTTGGCGACTTTGTTTATTCTCATCAACATGGGTCTTTCCTTTGGTTTGCGGTTGGGATTAGAGCAAAACCTGGGGCTAGCTGCATTTAGGATGGTAGTACAGTTGTTGCTGGTAGGGTATATATTACAGTGGGTATTTACTCTAAGTAACCCTGTATTGATTATACTTTTAGCTTTGGCTATGACGGTTATAGCTGGTGTATCTAGCGTTAACCGCACACGTAGAAGGTTTGCCAGTATTTATTGGAATAATTTTATTTCGCTTTTGAGTGGTTCGTTTTTAGTCACGGGGATAGTAGTGAGCGGTATTTTGCGCGTACAGCCTTGGTACGAGCCTCAGTATCTTATCCCGCTTTTGGGCATGGTTTTAGGTAATGCCCTCACGGGTACATCTTTGAGTTTAGATCGCTTTATGGAGGACTTGACGAGCCATCGGGAGGAAATAGAGGCGCTACTAGCTTTGGGTGCTTCTCGTTGGGAAGCCGCACATCAACCAATTAGGGAGGCTTTAAGGACAGGAATGATTCCTACCATT
Organism: Scytonema sp. PCC 10023; assembly: GCF_963920835.1. Lineage (NCBI taxonomy): Bacteria > Bacillati > Cyanobacteriota > Cyanophyceae > Nostocales > Scytonemataceae > Scytonema > Scytonema sp. PCC 10023. The sequence goes on along the minus strand of NZ_CAWUDP010000012.1, from coordinate 60,018 downwards.
AATTCGATGATGGTGATGGGATTAGTTAGCCTCCCAGGAATGATGACTGGTCAAATTCTAGCTGGGGCAAATCCTAGTGATGCCATTCGCTACCAGATTGTAATTATCTTTGCACAGGCAGCAGGCACAGCGATCGCCACAATGGGCGTTGTCATCCTGGCTTTTCTAGTTCTGTTTAATCAAGATCATCAACTTGCAGAATTGTTACGTAAGCTTGATTAATTTCAATTTCACCAGGTTGGATGATTTGCAGGCTTGGTTAGCTGTAGCGGCTTGCAAATACAGGGCGAGCGCAACTAAAAGTGTCACATACCCCTCTTCTGTCACTCTCCGAAAACATGTGCCATTTCTGAATTCTAGAGCTTTTGTATAACAAGCGATTGCGCGATTCTTTTCTAATAACAAATACAAAATCAATTTTTTTCTAATAGTATAGCTTGTATTGATTGCCTCATAAGGCTTATAGCGATTGCCCTTCGGGCACTGCGCAGAGCGCAATCGCCCTCCAGTAAATTGACAGAAGAGGGTTATAGCAATAGCCACAGCGATTAGGACACAAGACGTAAGACATGCTCAATTGCATCTCGTAGACACTCAAACTGCTCAAGTTGTTTTCGGATACGGCTCTTGAGCCAAGACCAACACTGTTCAATTTTGTTCAGGTCAGGAGAGTAGGGCGGTAAATATAACAGTTGACAGCCTGCCTGCTCAATCAATTCCTGAATCCGTCCGCCTTTATGAAAGGTGGCATTGTCTAGAATCACTACTCGTCTCGATTATCCATACCTGCTTCATCAACATAGACCAGCATTTGATGTGCTATGTGAGTCAACTGTTTTTTGAATTCTTGCCTTTTGGCTTCGTCGCGTTCACGGTAGCCGTAAGTCTTTTTTTTCGTGTGAAACCAATTTTTTGTAATGCGCGTGAGATGGTGCGAGCGCTAATTGAGGTGTCCCATCTTGCTGCCATTTCAACTTGAGTCTGCTCACCATGCTTTTGGGCAAATTCACGAAATTTGTCCCAGTCTGTGATTTTATGTCCATTGCCAGGAGGTTTGTTGGGCTTGGCACAATAGTCTCCAGTTTCTGCCTTTCGCTGAGCGCCATAGGTCGATGGTGTTGCGACTGATATCAAATGCGATTGCCCAAAGGGCACTGCGCGGAGCGCGATCGCGGAGGTTGTACTCAACGCCTAAACGCATCACTGGGCGCGCTCGCACTTTTGCAAATAGTAGGACTTACGCATTTTACAAATAGGTCGTTGCTCATATCTTGCACCTACCCGTATAACCCAGGGCTTAGTCAAAACCAGTGCAATAAAGTTACATCACTTTTCTGAGCTTTTATCGGTTAAATAAGGGCTTCAGGCTTAGTACTGAGTGTGAGAATAACATCAATTTTTCTTGGTGCAAGATGTCAGGTTGTGTGTTTTTATCAAAATATGTGGTACCGATCAAGCAAAGCACTTCAGTTTTTCAACCACATAGTGATCGAGCGATGAGCGTTGTTTCTGTAGCCCCAGGCGTCCAGAAAGTGGGCAATTTGCTGGTATTCTTTCCCATGGACATCCCAAAAGTGCATGAGTTGATTTTGCTTACACCTATTAAGAATACAAAAGGAAAGCAAACAAGCTTAATTTTCGTTTAGTAAAAAGGTTTTTACCACAAAAAAAAATTTTGTCAAGTTCTAAATTCTATAATTTATGAATCCGCACAATCCAAAACGGAGTCGTGGCGTTATACTTACTCTCTTAGGCTGGGAAAAGCTATATAAGGGAAAACTCGAATGGGAATTTCGAGAAAAATCTGGTTCTAAGTACACCCTGGAAGAAATAAGTGAACGCGCTGGATTAACTCCGAATACAGTCGCGAAGGTACTGGCTCGCTCTGAAGGGGTTGACAAACAAACGCTTGTTCGTTTGTTTATAGCGTTTAATTTAGAATTGAATAAAAGCGACTATACAAAGAGCGATTCCAATTGGGAGAGACTTCAAGGCTTGAAGACCCCCAAGCGCATTGATTGGGAAGAAGAAGTTTGTGTCTCAATTTTTTATGGACGCACAACAGAACTGGCTCTCTTAGAGCAATGGCTCATCCTGGATCACTGTCGAGTTGTAGCGCTGTTGGGAATGGGGGGCATTGGTAAAACCTCTCTTGCTGCCAAGCTAGTCCATGAAATTCAGAGGCAATTTGAGTATGTTATTTGGCGATCGCTGTACAATGCCCCCCCACTTCTCGACCTCCTTGCTAACTTGATTCGATTTTTCTCTAACAAAATAATTTTAGAAGCTGACTTACCAAATAGCGTAGACGGCAGAATCTCGCAACTGATTGATTATTTGCGACAACACCGCTGTCTCATGATACTCGATAACGCTGATACCATTCTGCAAAGTGGTGCTATTGCTGGAAGCTATCGAGAAGAGTATTCGGATTATGGTCAACTCATAAAACGGGTGGGACAAACGCTTCATCAAAGCTGCTTGCTGCTGACTTCTCGGGAAAAACCGAAAGACGTAGCGTCACTCGCAGGAGAAGCACTACCTATTCGCTCGTTACAACTAAGAGGTCTCTATGAGGAGGAAGCAAAAAGAATTTTTCACTCCAAAGGTCTGTCGGTCGAAGATTCCAAAAAGAAAACGCTCTTTGAGCAGTATTCTGGTAATCCATTAGCTTTGAAGATAGTTGCGACGACTATTCAAGATGTCTTTAATGGTAATATTTCTGAATTTTTAAACCAAAAAATCGCAGTTTTTGGCGATATTAGCGCTCTTTTAGATCAGCAGTTTGAGCGCTTGTCGGATTTAGAGCGCGAGGTGATGTACTGGCTGGCAATTAATCGTGAGCCGATTACGCTCTCCCAATTGCGAGAAGATATTGTATCACTAGGAACACCACACAGATTAGTAGAGGCTTTGGAGTCTCTGGTGCGAAGAAGTCTCATTCACAAACCTAGGCCTACACAGGTAGAGAAAAGCGCCCCACTGTTCACACTAGAACCTGTCTTAATAGAATATGTGACTAACAAATTAATAAAGCAAGTTTGTGAAGAGATTGCCACAGGGGAAAGTGTGTTTCTTAGGTATTATGCTTTGAGCAAGGCTCAGTCTAAAGAATACACTAGAGTTGCTCAAATAGATTTTATCCTCAAGCCAATTATTGATGAACTGCTTACTATCTTTAAAACGCAAAAAAAACTTGAAGAACAGCTAACTCAAATTTTAGCAAAACTGCAAGAAGAATCTCCGCAGGAACCTGGCTATACAGGTGGGAATCTTTTTCACCTGTTTTGTCAGCTTCATACTAATTTAAGAGGGTATGATTTTTCTAACCTGAGCGTTTGGCAAGCAGATCTCCGCTTTGTAAATTTACCTGAAGTTAATTTCCAAAACGCTAATTTATCCAAGTCACTTTTTACTAAAAACTTTAGTAGAATTTCTGCTGTAGCATTCAGTCCCAATGGAAAAACTTTGGCAACGAGTAACGCTAATGGTAAGATTTGCTTGTGGCAAGACTTTGCTGTTGGCGACAGCCTGCCGTCAGGCATTAATGAACAACTTTTGATCTATCAAAGGCATATTGGTTGGGTTCGAGCGATCGCCTTCTGTCCGGATGGCAGTATTATAGGTAGCGGGGGTACTAACCAGAATGTGAAGTTGTGGGACACAAGCAGCGGTGAATGCCTGAAAACTTTAAGGGGACACCATAAACGGGTACAAGCCGTTGCGTTCAATTCTAAAGGTAATATTTTAGCTTGTGGCAGCGATGACCAAACGGTAAGTTTGTGGAATGTCAACACCAGTAAGTGCCACAAAATTTTGCAGGGACATACTGGTCGGGTACTGTCAGTTGTTTTCAGTCCTCAAGGTAAGACCCTAGCGAGTGCTAGTAGTGACGAAACCGTGAGGCTATGGAATATCAGCACGGGTCAATGCTACAAAATTTTGAAGGGGCATATTGGTTGGGTTTGGTCAGTCACCTTCAGTCCCGATGGCAAAACCCTTGCAAGTGGCAGTGACGACCAAAGTGTGAAATTTTGGGATGTCAGCAGCGATAAATGCCTCAGAACTTTGCGGGGACATAGTAACCGGGTAAGGTCAGTCACCTTTGCTCCTAAAGATAAAATTCTGGCTAGCGGTAGTGATGACCAAACTGTGAAGCTTTGGGATGCCAGCAGTGGTGAATGCCTCAGAACTTTGCAGGGACATACTGATAAAATCTGGTCAGTTGCTTTCAGTCCTGAAGGTAATATTCTTGCAAGTGCTAGTGATGACCAAACTGTAAGGCTTTGGGATGTCAGCACTGGTCAGACTTTGAGAATCTTGCAAGGATACAGTAACGGGGTGATGTCTGTTGCCTTTGCTCCTGGAGGTAAAACCTTTGTCAGCAGCAGTGACGACCAAACTGTACACTGTTGGGATGTCACCACTGGTCAGTGTAACAAAGCTTTTCAGGGACATGCTAACCGAGTACGAACCGTTGCCTTCAGTCCTGACGGTAACATCTTGGCGACGGGCAGTTACGACCAAGTAGTGAGGTTGTGGGATACCAGCACTAACCAAAGCTGTAAAATTTTGCAAGGACATACTGGTTGGATAAAATCAGTCGCTTTTGCTCCTGAAGGTAATATCCTAGCAAGTGGCAGTGATGACCAAACTGTAAGATTATGGGATGTTAACACTGGTGAAGTTTTGAGAACTCTGGAACATAGTCATGGGGTATGGTCAGTTGCCTTTAGTCCTGAAGGTAATATCCTGGCTAGTGGCTGTGATGACCAAACTGTGAGTTTGTGGAATGTCAGCACAGGTCAAGTTTTGAAAACCTTATCGGGACATAGCGGTTGGGTATTGTCAGTTGCTTTCAGTCCTGAAGGTAAAACTCTAGCCAGTGGCAGTAAAGATAAAACTGTGAGACTGTGGGATTTTAGCACCCACCAATGTCTCAAAACTTTCTCGGGACATACGAGTTGGATATTGTCAGTTGCCTTTAGTCCTCAAGGTAATATCCTCGCCAGTGGTAGCGTAGACCAAATGGTGAAATTGTGGGATATTAGCACAGGTCAATGTATCAAAACTTTACAGAGCCATACCCACTGGATAAGGTCAGTTGCTTTTAGTCCGGATGGTCTAACTTTACTTAGTGGCAGTGAAGATGGGACGGTTAAGTTATGGGATGTTTTGACGGGTGAGTGTCTAAAAACTTTCAGAAACGAAAGACCTTATGAGGGAATGAACATTACTGGCGTAACAGGTTTAACGGAAGCGACTATTGCTTCTCTAAAAGCTTTGGGGGCAATTAAGTACTAACGGCAGTATTCATTTTAGTACTCACTCAGCCCGCCACATCGCCTAAACCCAGATATTCCTTGCTGAGATACCGCTGCGCCATGTTCAGGAACTTGAGTTCGACTTCTCGCTGGAGATATTGATTTTTCGTCTTCGCTTGAAGCCTGTATCCCTGATTCTTCGTTTGATCTGTGTCTTATTTCTAACTCCGCTTTGTGGAAATTTCAAGGTTTCGGATAATTCATTATATAGGAATTCTTCATCATTAATTTTTGCCATGTATTTTGCCATATATAAATACACTTGATATCAACTGCTCCCGTAGATTTATCAGTCAGGTTTTTGCCCAGAAAAAATGGCAACAATTTCTTTCTGCCCACTTTTTTTGGCAAGATCTAAGGGGGTATTTCCTTTCTTGCCTTTGATGTCTAATCGGGCACCTGCATTTACCAGAAGCCTAACTCCTTCAACATTGTTTTGCCAAACCGCATCGTGTAAGGCAGTGTATCCGTTGTAAAAACCCTGAGCGTCTATATTAATACCATACTTAATCAGAATTTCCATAACCTCCGGATGCTTTAGATAAGCAGCAGCGTGGAGTGCAGTGGCTTTCATACTTGAGTCTACCGCGTGAATATCAGCACCAGAGTCAAGGAGTAGCTTCACCATTTCAGATTGACCGTTAGCAGAACTGACAATCAAGAGGCTATTTCCACTGCTGTCTGTTTGATTAACGTCTGCACCGTTTTTAATTAATTTTTTCGCCAATTCAACCTCATTATTGTTTACGGCAGCAACTAGATTAGTACTCATATCTACAGGATGTGCGGATTTATGCATTCATATGAAGAAGTTTAAGGAGCGCGGCTTTGCGATCGCAAGGGTCAATTTTTCTTTTGCAAGTTTGTATTCTTTGAGCAATGTAGAGACGTTGCATCCGAAAGTTCCACATATATGGAATCTATGGCACATTCCGGACACGCGCAAGGGACGCTATCATCAACAATCCTTAACTGAACCGTATCGCCTGATATAGCGATTTTCACCTGGATCAGAATACACGTATACGTAGGGGGCACGGCATTGCCCATACGTGTCAACTTAAGCTAAAAACTTTGTAATTACGTTACATCATGTCCTTATATTTGCCCACGATTCTCGCTTTACCCCACCCCGGTTTGTAAGAGCGCCAAAACCTCCCCTCCCCCAGGGGAAACGCATCTTGTCAACAAGAGCCTTCCAATGTCAATAGATCCCAAGATAATCGCATTAATCTCCGATTATTGACAATCATTTAAGCGATTGCCCGAAGGGCAGTGGGCTTCGCCCAATCGCCTTAACCCCAAAAAAACCAATCAAACAATAAATTCTTATTCTTTCGCCGATACACTAATTAAGGTTTTTGTCAAGACTAATTAAGATGCGTTTGCCGTGTCCCCTTCCCTTTATAAGGGGTGGGGTAAATCAACGTGGGATAAAGGTTTGAACGTGATTGTTGACACCAATGGGCAAAGAACAGCCCCTACAAACAATCTATATTACACCCAGGTAAGTCCTGAGTGCATAAGTTAATTTCACTGACACCTATTTAGAATGCAGCTATGAGGACTTATGTTCTCTAGGTTCCAAACCCTACTAAAGTTGAGGTGATTTATGTTTTATGTACTATGGCTTAAAATACAAAATATACTTTTGTTAATGTGTAAATATTAGAACAGTTGAATTGGCAGATTCCAAACTGGCGATTGCCCAACGGGCAGTGCGCTCCGCGCAATCGCATTAATACACTCCACCAAACAAACTTCATCTCACTTTTCAGTACCTGCATAAAGTGTGCATTATGTCAACTTTTTTGAGTGGGCTAATGTTCTAGGTATGGGTGCCAAAATAATCCGGCAACTTTAAATCAGTTATCAGTCCTGAGTCAGTCAGGCGGGCGCTTTGGGGGATGCGCTCACCGCCACCAACGCCTGAGGTGCTCTTGGTAGGGGACGCGCAACCACTCGTATTTAACTGAGAACTGCGGCTGGTACTGTTCACTGTTAAATGCTGTCTAAACACTTTTTAAGTGAGCGAACCATCTCTCGAATGACATCGCTCTTCGTTCGCTGCATCTTCTCACAATATTCCTCTAAAATTCTTTTCTCCTCCCGCGAAAACTGAATCGTCAAGTTAGCAGCATCTTTTCTCGGCATGGTCATTCTTTTTCAAGCATTTTTCAAGTACTATAATAATATCAGAGCAATTCGTCACTGTTTCAGAGAGTTAGACCGCACGGGGATCGGTAAGAGTGGCAGTTCCTTTGGAGTCAATAATCCAAGTCCGCCATCTTGAGATAAAAAAATATGAAACCGCAGAACCAAAAACGCAACCGTGGGCTAATACTCAGTCGTGAAGGTTGGCAGAAGCTTGAGAATGGGAAACTTGAGTGGGAATTTCAGGAAAATAATGGCACCAGGTATACGCTGGAAGAGTTAAGTGAACGCGTTGGGATCACTCCTGTCACCTTCAGGAAGGTACTGACTCGCGAAACAGGGGTTGACAAACAAACGCTTGTTCGTTTGTTTATGGCGTTTAATTTAGAATTGGATCAAAACGATTATACAAAGCCAGAGTCGGATTTAGAGAAGCAGGAAGGTTTGAAGCTCCTCAAGCGCGTTGATTTGAGAGAGGCAGTTGATGTATCTGTTTTCTATGGACGCACAGCAGAATTGGCTCTGTTGGAACAATGGCTGATGAAAGAGCAATGCCGAGTGGTGGCGTTGTTGGGAATGGGGGGAATGGGGAAAACCTCTCTGGCGACTAAGCTGGTACGTGAAATTGAGCAACGGTTTGAGTATGTGATCTGGCGATCGCTCTACAATGCCCCGCCACTTTTTGAGCTACTGGGTAACTTGATTCAATTTTTCGACAACTTGCAGGTTTTAGAAGCTGATTTACCAACCAGCGTAGAAGGCAGAATCTCGCGACTGATGGATTATTTGCAAAAACAGCGCTGTCTGATTATACTCGATAATGCTGAGACGATTCTCCAAAGTGGCGCTATTGCCGGAAGCTATCGACAAGGCTATGAGGAATATGGTCAGCTGATAAAACGGGTAGGACAAGTTCTGCACAGGAGCTGCTTGCTGCTGACTTCTCGGGAAAAACCGAAAGAGGTGGCATCACTGGAAGGACAAACATTGCCCGTTCGCTCATTACGACTAAGTGGTTTGGAGGCGGTAGATGGGCAAAAAATCTTTGGAGTCAAAGGGTTCTCTGGCTCTGAGACAGAATTGCAAACAGTGGTTGAGCGCTATGCAGGCAACGCTTTAGCCTTAAAGATAGTAGCGACGACAATTCAAGATGTCTTTGGTGGTAATGTTTCTGAATTTCTCAAACAAGACTCGTCTGTTTTTGGTGACATTCACGAGCTTTTAGACCAGCAGTTTGCGCGCTTGTCATATATAGAAAAGGATATAATCTACTGGCTGGCAATCAATCGTGAGCCAGTTTCGCTTTCAGAGTTACGAGAAGATATTATATCACCAGTACCACCACAAAAATTACTGGAAGCGCTGGAGTCTCTGCTAAGGCGATATCTAACCGAGAAGACTGCGTCTACGCTCGTTGAGAAAAGTGCAGCAACCTTCACGCTACAACCTGTAGTTATGGAGTATGTGACTCAGCGATTGGTAGAGCAGGTTTGTGGAGAGATTGAGACTCAGAATATCGATTTGTTTAGGTGTCATGCTTTGATGAAGGCGACGGCGAAAGACTATGTGAGGGAAACTCAAATTCGCCTCATCCTTAAACCAGTTATAGATGGGCTGCTCACTGTTTTTAGAAGTAAAAGAAATCTTGAAAATCAGCTAAATAAAATTTTAGTAAGGTTGCAAGAGGAATCTCCGTTAGAACAAAGTTATACGGCTGGAAATGTCTTTAATCTGCTTTGTCACTTGGAAGCAGATTTAACTGGCTATGATTTTTCAAATCTTACTGTTTGGCAAGCAGACTTGCGGAATGTGAAATTACACAATGCAAATTTTGCTCATGCCAATCTAGCTAAGTGTGTTTTTGCTGAAACTTTCGGCGGTATTCATTCTGTAGCATTTAGCCCTGATGGAAAACTCCTGGCTACGGGAGATACTAATAATGAGATTCGCCTATACCAGGTTGCGGATGGAAAACAACTGCTCACCTGCAAGGGACACACAGGCTGGGTCTGGCCCGTCACCTTTAGTCCCGATGGTTGCACGCTCGCCAGTGGTAGTCAAGACCAAACGGTAAAGCTGTGGGATGTTAGCACTGGTCAATGCCTGACCACCTTAGATGAGCATAACGGTGGGATTTGGTCAGTTGCTTTCAGTCCTGATGGTCATATGCTTGCCAGTGGAAGTGAAGACCAAACGGTAAAGCTGTGGGATACTAGCACCAGGCAATGCCTCAAAACTTTGTCGGGTCATAGCAATCGGGTTACATCAGTCGCCTTCAGTCCTGATGGTCACATACTTGCTAGTGGCAATGATGACCAAACGGTGCGGCTGTGGAATGTCAGCACTGGTCAAAGTTTCCAAACTCTGCTACATCATAATAGTACTGGGATCTGTTCAGTCGCCTTCAACCCGGATGGTCAAACTCTGGCTACTGGTTGTCGTGACAAAGTGGTGAGGCTATGGGATGTTAATAATGGTCGCTGCCTTCAGATTCTACAGGGTCATACTGACTGGGTAGCTTCAGTTGCCTTCAGTTTGGATGGTCATACACTGATCAGTGGTTCTCATGACCAAACGGTGAAGTTGTGGGATATCAGTACGGGTCGTTGCCTTACAACTCTACCAGGACATAGTACGAGGGTATGGTCGGTTGCCTTTAGTCCAGATAGTCAAACGCTGGCGAGTGGCAGTGATGATCAAACGCTTCGGCTGTGGGATGTCAGCAGTGGTCGATGCCTCAAGACCTTGCAAGGTTATTGTAATGGGATATGGTCGGTCATCTTTAGCCCTCAAGGTACTATGCTTGCAAGTGGTAGTGGTGACCAAACGGTGAAGCTGTGGGATGTTAGCACTGGTCAATGCCTCAAAAGATTGCAGGGACATGGTAATCGGGTTACATCAGTCGCCTTCAGTCCCGATGGTCATTTTCTTGCTAGTGGCAGTGAGGACCAAGCAGTGAAGCTTTGGAATGTCGGCACCGGACAATGCCTGAAAACTCTGCGCGGGCATAGTAATCGGGTCACATCAGTCGCCTTCAGTCCTCAAGGTACGATACTTGCCAGTGGCAGTGAAGACAAAACGGTGAAGCTGTGGAATGTCAGCAGTGGTCAATGCTTCAAGACCTTGCAGAAGCACACCTTGGTGGTATGGTCAGTCACCTTCAGCCCGGACAGTCAAACCCTGGCCAGTACTGGTCAAGACCAAACTATAAAGTTATGGGATGTCAGCACCGGTCGATGCCTTCGGACTCTGCATGGTCATAGTGACTTTGTATGGTCAGTCACCTTCAGTCCGGATGGTCGCACGCTCGCCAGTGGTAGCAGTGACCAAACGGTGAAGCTGTGGGATGTCAGTACCGCTCAGTGTCTTTCAACTTGGCAGGGGCATACCAGTTCCGTATACTCAGTTATTTTCAGTCCCGATGGTGGTATGCTTGTCAGTGGTAGCAGTGACCAAACGCTCAAGTTGTGGGATGCCAGCACAGGCAGATGCGTAAGAACTTTGTCGGGACATACCAAGTTAGTATGGTCAGTCGCCTTTAGTCCCGACGCTCAAAGCTTGGTCAGTAGTAGTGAAGATGAGACGATTAAGCTTTGGGATGTCTTGAAGGGTGAGTGTCTGAAGACTCTGAGAAGCTCTAGACCCTACGAGGGCATGAACATCACTGGCGTTACAAGTATAACTTCGGCGACTATTTCCACTCTGAAAGCTTTAGGGGCTGTTGAGTATAAAGATGACTAAACATAAAAGAGATAAGCACTTGCCTAAGAACTTGGACAAAAATGCTCGGCTGGAATAGTACGGCGGACGGTTTGAGCATGTGCATAACTTCAAAGAACACCAAGCAGACGTTGGGATTTTTTGCAGCCAATAGTATCACTTGATCCATGTACCACTGCATTAGGCGCTCTGCATAACCCGGTGTCTTGCTGTTGCCCTTAACTCCGGGATAGCGGTAATCCTGACTGGTTGCAGCTAGCCACGGCACACTGTTAACCTTGCCTAGTTTCTTCTGGAAGCGCCGAGCTAGACCCACCATATTCCCGCGCCAAGCTCGGCGTTCCTCACGCAGACACCGATCAAGGGTTATAGCCCCAAGAGCTGCGATCGTCATGCCCTGAGCATAGATAGGGCTAAAGGTACAGACAGCATCACCCACAACCACAAAGCCTTCCGGCTGGCGAGGTAGTCGCTCATAGTGACGCAAACGGTTTCCCTGAGCATGGTAACTAAAGATAGATGAGATTGGCTCCGCATCTTTGATGGCATTGTAGGTCATGGGACTAGCCAGACCGCGAGTAAACTCCAGGAAACCTGCTTCATTTGTAGGTGGATAGTCCGGATCTGCACCACACAAACTAACCATCCAACGGTTCCCTTCAATGGGAGAAAGCGCACTGGTACGAGTGCAAGTTGGGGGTGACGCGTGTATGTATATTCCTTTCCAATCAGCCCGGAATCCTGATGGAATCTGGTAAATGCGACTGGCATAGCCCAGAGATGCGTCTACCACAGTCTCTTCAGGAGGCATATAACCTAAAGCTTTTAGCCATTGAAAAGCTTTGGAAGCTCGCCCGCTGGCATCAACAACTAAATCGGCATACAATTGCTCTTCGTTAGTGTTCCCTCTTTCTAACTGATTACAAAAACGAACTGACACACCGATTACAGCCATACCGTCAGAATTGGGTAGCAGACCTGTAACATTGCATTCCTCAAGAAAGCTGACGTTAGCAAAAGCAGACAATCGGCGGCGGATGCTCCAGTCCAATAAATCTCGACTACACATAAGAGTGTGAAGACCCGATTGAAAGCGAGCTGCCCAGCAGCCTGCCGGAGTAAACCATGCTGTGTCTGCTCCCATATCTAAAACTGGAGCGCCAGCAGCAACTAGTTCGTCCTGGAGCCCAGGGAAAAACTCCTCCAGGATTATTCGACCGCGCATAAGGAGACCGTGAAAGTGTTGGGACTGAGGAACTCCTTTGCGAGGCATCGGTTTTTCGGGAAAGAGATCCCGCTCAATGATGGTTACTCGGTCAAAGTGGTCAGTTAAGACACGAGCTGCCAATAATCCAGCCATACTACCGCCGATAACAACGGCATGGCTACCTAAATGAGATGAGTGAGCAGTTTTAGACGACATCTTCAGCCAATCCCTTTAATACTAAATTTTCAATAATGCTTGTTTTTTTTCTTTTCTTCTTAATTGCTGTGTTCTGCACTAACAGACAACTGTTTGCGTTTCAATAGCAAAACTACACCACTAGCACCAAACGCTAACACCCCTAACACAGTGGAAGATTCGGGGACGAATGCTGGCGGCTGAAGCGCTAAAAATGCTAATTTTCCGATTAGCTTATGAGTAGCGGTCGTCGCGTGAACTTCGTCCCAAAACAAAAACTTGTCTTTGCATAGTCAACTTCTGGATATGCTTTCAATCTTAATAGATAGCCTTAACAACAAACAAGGCTCTTGTCTTTGACACCTTTCACTGCGGAGTCGGATTGCTTGAGGGGATCGGGACCTAGCGCTACATTGCCCCAGCGCATTACACTTGCAGAAGCTGCTCCGGAGCAGCCGGAGCCATAGATGAGGACTAAATCATTTTCGCGAATCTTGCCCAATTGTGCAGCGTGGTAAAGATTTGCCACAGTAAGTACTGGTCCCATGTTTGCATACTGGGGGTAGAGGTTGAGCATACGTTCTGGGTCGATGCCCAGTACGCGCGCACAGAAGCGTGCAACCCAAGCAGTAGGTGCATTGAAAAGAAAAAAATCGATTTCCTCAAGAGTTACACCAGCAGCAGCGACAGCTCCTGAAGAACATATACGGAGAAACTCCGCAGCTGTTTCGCCAAGAGCCTGTCCGCCCTTGCCCATTTGCATACGGACTTGCGGATTGCCTTGCTCGTCATTCCTGAGTTTAGCAAAGAGTACCTCAGACAATGCACCAGTATGAACAGTTTTTGTTCCAAGAATCCCCTGGTTGTGTTCTAGCGCACCAACCACGAAAGCTCCAGCACCGTCGCTAGCATACCATGAAAGGGTATCATCCTCGTCGAAAAAGCGAGAGTATGTACACGAAAGAACTACCACTATATTGCGGTACTCTCCGGATCGCACCAAGGAACAGGCAGTCTGAAGCGCAACCGGGGTACTTCCGCACGTTGCATCGAGATTCCATGCAGCACCTTGCAAACCCAGTTGACGGGCAAGGAAAGCGGCATTGCCAAATCCTATTTGTTCAGGCCAGACTGAGGCAACAATCATGAGATCAACGTCGTCAGCAGAAAGCTTTGCCGCATTGAGAGCATCTATTGCAGCACGATACTCAAGCGTCAGGGATGACTCGCCTGGTCCAAGCGCCCACCGCTCAACGCTGCCGCGAAAGGGGTCTTTAAGATAGGGCAACATCTCTAAGTCAAACTTGTTGCGAGGGATGGACTCACTGAGCGAAAACAGCTTTGCAAAACCTTTTTGTTCTGTCTGAGCAACTAGATCGGGATATTTTTTTAAGTAGTAATCATTTGTGCGTCTGATGCTCGGCAAACTTACGGCAAGCGAGCGAATACCTACTGGGAGATGCACCATATCTAATCACTTATTAATAATTTGTAGTGCCCTGTGAAATTAAACTCTGATTACGACTCTCCGAAGGTGGAATCTGGGTAAAATCGATCACCACGTCAACCACAAATGGACCAGTCGCTGTCATTGCTTTCTCTAGCGCTGCGTGAATGTCTGACTCCTTCTCAACCCGGATACCGTCTGCTCCCATGCCGCAAGCAATCTTGACAAAATCCGCTTGCGGGATCATTGCATCCACGTCCTTAAATCCCAGATACGCCATTCCCTGTTTGCACATATTGTAGTGCCCATCGTTAAGTACAATCCAAACGGCGGGAACCTGATATTTCACAGCCGTACTCACTTCGTTGTTCATTAGCATGGCACCATCCCCGACAATAGCAACAGCTTTGCCATTCCGTGCTAGGGCTGCACCCACGATGCCCGTAACAAAATGCCCCATAGACCCGAACCCATTGCTGATCCGGTAACGACCTAGTGTAGTAAATCGCAGCAAATGAATTACCCAAGCAAACGAGTTACCAGACTCCGCCATCACCACTGCATCGCTTCCCTCGACAATCACTCTTTGAATCACGTTCATAAGTACCTGGGGACGTACCGGACCACTCGCGCTGGGATTGATTACCCTGCGGTAGGGTCTCGGTAATGTCTGAATCTTTGACCTATTAAAACGCTTTGGGAAGTGCTTCAGCAATGCCTTCACAAACATTCTCACGTCGGACTGAATGGCGATCGTCTCGGCAGATGGATATGCGGTTCCTGGTACCTCCGGGTCGATGTCAATATGTACAAAACCACGCTTGGGGATCATCGTGGGATTCCATAGTGAGGTAAATTCACCAAGGCGTGTTCCGAGTACCAGCGTTCGCAGAGGACGATAATCTTGCATATACCTCAGAACCGACTCATGCCCAGCAAACCCCGTGACACCGACAAACTGAGGATGGTCTTCGGGAAAGATGCCCTTGCCACGCGGCGAACACATCACCGCCGCCCCTGTCCTCTCTGCAAGCTGGCGAATCTCCGCTGCAGCACTTTGTGCACCAAAGCCAACCCAGATGGCAAATGGTCCTTCCGACAACAACCGCGCACATTCCGCAATCGTTTCCTCACTGGCGGCTGCGGGAGCAACAGAGAGAGCCACTCCTGGCAACAATGTCTCGACTGAACTTGTTTGGATGTTAGTGGGGATACTCAGGTGTGCTACAAAACCACCCGGTCGGGCTAAGCCTAGAGCCAGTCGTCTTCTGATCTCTGGAAGTTCATCACTGCATTCGAGAGTGGTTGCGTAATGGAACAGTGTTTCTGAGGTAAAAATTCCTGCGTTGGGCATTGTGTAAGTGCTGGTTTCTTGTATAGCCCACCGTCCGCGTTGTGCTGTCGAGGTGGAAGCCGACAGGAAAATCACCTTAGCGCCCTCCCAACGTGCAGCGAATAACCCAGTTAACGCGTTCGTGATTCCCGGACCTGCTGTGGTAAAAACTACGACTGGGCGACCACTTGCAAAGTACGCCTCGGCGGCTGCAAAAGCTGCTCCCGCTTCATGACGAAAGTGCAGTACTTTGATAGAACTATGTTGCAGTGCGTGCCAAAGGGGGGCGATCGCACCACCCGAAACACCAAACGCATATTGCACTCCCATATCTTCCAGCATTTTGGCGATCGCCTCAGCCACCGAGACAGGTGCAGGTTCCTGACTTGTTTTGAGAGACACGATGTCCAACTGTGGTTTTGGCTGGATATCTGCAAAACCCTCGGGGATCAAAGATAACTCAGATGGTGAGACAATGCAATGATTGGATCTCTTATTAATCTGCGTAGTCTGAACTGGCGTAAATTCGTTCTTGGTATCAGATTTTAACTTCTTAGCTCTATTTGTGTTGGTAGGAAAAGATTTAGTGTTCATAGGAGCAAAGTAGATGCATATATGTTGACAAACGGCTCTACTTATGCAGAGGCGAGAGGAAATCTACCAGAAAGCTCTCACTTATAAGCGGTAGATAGATTGCAGACAGTATGGTTTTTCGCTATTCTGCTTATTCAACTAAAGTGATGTGTATTGCAGAATGGGTAGTGCTTGTTTTGTGGCAAAGGCAACCCAAGATGCAATGATAGATTGGTCTTGATAAAATGTTTTTCTGTTCTAAACTCTTGGCACCAACTACCCGGTGCTTGTTGCCCCACTCTACAAACTGAAGCAGGCTTTACGTCATCGCCAAGGTGGGCACAATGCGATCGGCATCAGAAACGCCCCCAACTGCCATCTTCATTCTAATTGCGTAAGATAAAGTCCAAGAAGCCCTTTGATTGTAGCGCTGGCGGCAGAACCCTGCCACGAACTGTGTCATAGATAGTAAATGAGACATTGCCCTACGGATCGTTTATACTCTGTTCTACTAACTGTCGAGCGACAAACCCAATATGTGACGGGAGGGTATCCCAAGGCAGTGTAAAAGAATTAAAAATTTCGCAGCATTGCTTACTGGTCATATCAAGCACCCTAGTCAATTTAGTTGGTAAATTGATGTCTCATGCCATTAAGTTTGCTTGCTAAACAAAACTTTAACAACTCAAGTTAACAAACTTACGAGAAAGTTAAGTTTTTTTAAATTTTTTATCTTACTTTACTAACCTGAAATTATCATGTGCAAATATACTAAAATCGCCAAATCGCCCACAAAGGTTGATACATGGTAGATAGCAAGTAAGCGGACATAATTAAACGTAGGATGTGTTAGGCGCACCCGTAACGCATCAATTCCTTGAGCAGCATGGATTACGCTATCGCGCTTCCCATCCTACTAGGATGGTTCATTTTAATTCCACAAACCTACTTAAAACAGCGAACAGTACCAGCCGCAGTAACGCCTGCTATGGTGGGGGATTTAAACCCGCCACCAACGCTTATGCCTACGGCACGTCTCTTGACGAACGGTGCTCTTGGTGGGGGACTTAAACATGCAAAGGATGAAACTGATAACTGATAACTGATAACTGGTAACTGTTAAAGCACCTCACCCACAGCTTTATGCCATAGGTTAGAAAAGTTGTGGGTGAAGTTTTGCGTGAATTGTGGGTAATTATGTGGGATGATCAACGCTTGGTAACGCTTCGCCCCCGTACAACCGGGCAACCAAGTTCTCCCCATCGGCTTCCAATCTCGCCTACTTTTCGAGTGCCGAGGTACCACTATTGCCCAAATACCAAAAACTTTAGCCTAGTAGTCCACCCACTCGGTGAACATAGAGCAAGCTGCATCGCTAAGGCGGTACAACTTTGTTCAAGTTTTAAGGAGTAGAAGGCAACTGGTATCGAGTTAAATTTAGCAAAGTTAGCCAAAAGAGGAATCTAAATTTGCTATTGGCTGAAAATCGCTTCAATTGGAACTTTGCGTAACGTACAACAAAAAAAACTTAAACTTTTTTCCCTAAGTTTTCTATCTTAACTTGCTCAAACCCAGTCTAAAGATAGACAATTATGCCAAACCAACATCACAGAAGCATCAAAACTCTGTGCTTCTACTCTATCGCCGCGCTCTATCCCCCGGTTCATGCACGGGGGTTTCTCACTCCTTTCAGTGTGTTGTGTGTCTACATTCAGGAGAACTATACTCTTGTTCGCTAAGTTTTTTCGAGTATGAGTTCCACAAATAGGACAAGTTTAACTTGTTCCGTAATAAGAAGTCATATTCGACATAAAGACTGTTATAGCATTTACAGGAAAAAATTAAAAATTTCTAAAAATTTTACTTGCCCATATTCATGTTTCCTGGGAGATTGACGAAAACTCACTTGCTCCGCTCACTCGTGCGTCTGACAACTGGCTTTGTTCGGTAACTAGCTTGAATTCACCTCCTATGCCTCCTGTCTCCAATCCTTACGGGTTTTAAGCCCGGCTTGTGGCGATTCAAGCTAAATAGAGTGTTATTTCAGCACTACAACCTTGTGCTAAGACTTTCGTAGAGACTTAAAATGACCAAACAAACTAACTACTACAATAATCTGTCTGCAGATTATTCACAGCCAAAGCTAGTTTCCAATGAACTAGCACTAAGACTGGTTGGGAACGCGGAAACATATATTTTTCTACGCGAAGATAATTTGCCTGAAATCACTCTAGAATACGGTTTAGCCCAAATAGAACAGGAAAACAAAGAATGGTGGCTAACTCACTGTGAAGCACTGCGACAAGGACGAGCAGATATTTTAGCCGATGAATATGCCAATACTCTTGTCTATTTTTGTGCTGACGGATCTTTTTATGATAGAAGCGCAGTGATAAATAGAGAAGTACATTGGTGGGCGATTCTCGCTCAACCTCGCGTAACAATGGCTTGGCCCATTGTTATGTTTCATACTGAAGCCGTCTATAGTGAGTGGAATTGTATTGATAATGTAACAAAGGAAATAATTGCAAAGGGAAACGAAACCTTGCTTCGACGTGGGCACAGAGGTGCATGCTACTTAAAAACCGAGCAACTTAGCTTTTACCGCGATGTTTATGCCTCCAATGAATTACTGCATTGGCTCAGGCGTTAACAGGAAATGTAGCAATTTATATCCACAAAGATACAGGGGGACAAGGGTGAGAAATTTTTATTTGTGGTAGCGGTGATTTTGCAAGAACCGATTGATTTAGATTCTTTGACTTGAGAAATCTTTGCGTTCTACTCAAATTCAGGTACATCTGATAGGAGAGTGCAGCGTATTTAACCCAATGGATGAGGGTAATGTTATGGACTCTAATTACTTACTTAGTGGCATCGACTCTTATAACGTTAACATAGCTATTGACACATCAATACTGTCAAACTTTGAAAAGTTTTTGCTTCAGTCCCAACCTCTGCTGAACAATGTCTTCCACTTTATTGAGAAAAACTTTCATAATTCGATTAGTCTTCGGGAGGTAGCTGAGGCAGTCGGTCGCTCCCCTGCCTACCTCACCGACCTTGTACGGCGAGAGACCGGAAAGACTGTGCTCAATTGGATTATGGAACGCCGCATGGCAGAGGCTCGCCGCTTGCTCGTTGAAACTGACCAGTCGGTGGAGCATATTACCGAAGCAGTAGGCTATTTTGATAGACGCCATTTCAGCCGCCAGTTTCTCCGGCTCCACAATGTAACCCCGCAATTGTGGCGAAGGACATATCAAAGCAAGAGTATCCAACAGAAAGCCGCAAATGTGACTGCTGCAGAAGCTCAAAGGCTACAAGCTTGTTGTCAAGAAATTGCTGCGATTCTTAACAAGAATACTGTCTCTGGTGAAGAACTTATCTTAGAAGGCGAAAATGGCTCTGTGGCAAAAATAAGCGATGGTTCGATACAGATAACCTTAGTACCAACTTCCAAATCGTTTTGAAATTATTCTCGACTTTTATTCAGGTCTTTGAGCGTTCCAGTTTAGCATTATCCAATAATCAATTTTTGAATTTGAACGGGAGCATGCCAAATGTTTAAATTTATTGTCATGCTGAATGCAGCGCCAGCGGAATGAAGCATCTCAATCAATTCAGTAGTTCGAGATTCTTCACTGCAC
This sequence comes from Scytonema sp. PCC 10023, assembly GCF_963920835.1. Lineage (NCBI taxonomy): Bacteria > Bacillati > Cyanobacteriota > Cyanophyceae > Nostocales > Scytonemataceae > Scytonema > Scytonema sp. PCC 10023. The sequence goes on along the minus strand of NZ_CAWUDP010000012.1, from coordinate 40,415 downwards.
TACGTTCCCTATGCCCAGTGGGTACGGCCACGGCTATCGCCTGCCTGTACCGTACGACCTCCGGAGGAGGCACGGCACTCGCGTAAGTCCCAAAGGGACACGCTGCGCAAACAGAATGACACGTCTGTTTTTGAAAAATTGGGATGCTCCCATGTGCTGCCCCATTTTCTCCACCAATTGCTTAACATTGGCGGTCGTTTTTTCCCAATCTGAATCGGAAATTTCAATCCCGTAGGCGAGGCAGTTTTCATCCATGCAATTTAATCTACCACCTCAGTAACCCATTTTTGACTGTAGCGTTTCAGATCTTGTGAACGGTTACAATTATATAGCAATAATGCAATACATTCTCCAGCTAAAATTAGCCCTGCTTCTCTGATTTTCTGCTTTTTTTGTAAAAAAGTTTTTCCATCCCAATTCTCTACTTCAGATAATTCTAAAACTTTGGTAACAGTTTCTTTAAAATTATCAAACGATTCGATTAAATTAAGAGTTGCAAAGTTATTTTACTTCACGGTAGGCACCCGCTCATTTCAATTCTGGGCTAGAAATCTGTTTCTCAGGGTAATTCTACCTTTTTTTGTCAACATTGTTACTAGGATATCAATACTTTGTGGAAGCGATCGCCAGTCATCGGTCTCATCCCACTTTTTTGCGTTGCTCCCTATTTCTGCCTGCCTGCACTAGCACAATAGGGTAGGACTATTCCATACCATCATGTAATCTTCGCGTTGCTAATTATCGGATTTCCCCTGGTTTTTATCACTTCGGCACCAAGCACGACCGAAAGAATACAAACTAGCTCCAAAATATCTACCCTTGCGAGTATGCTTAGCGCTCCTTAAACTTAATCATTAATAGGCTAATCCGAAAATCAACCAAGAGAACTTATCATGTATAAGTTGTACTTAAGAGTGCATATAGCTCTAATAGTCAGCCAAAAGTCAATTACCTTCCTAGTGTAAGTCCAGTCTCAATAGAGGTACAACAAGGTTTCCTGAGTAAGCGATAACAACGGAAGAGAGCATCTTACATTTTTGCACAAACATATGTCTGGATTTTCCTTGGTTCAACACTAAAACCTTATGGCAGTAGGAACAGGCTATCCTTGTTTATCTGACCTTCACGATTACATGAGTAAAGTGAAAGGCCGAGTTTTTGGTTTCAATTAAAAACCAGGGTTAACGCCCAAAATATAGGGTTGCTAATTAGCAGTATGATTCAGCATAAGTCCTGCAATTATGGCTCAAATTCTTGCTCCTTTGCCTTCTGAGCATTCCGGTCAACTTCTTTGTAGCTACGTTAATGCTACTAACCTTATTCAGGTGATTCGGATCACGAATATTCCAAATTGGTACTTTGAGCGAGTTATTTTCCCAGGACAACATCTCTTGTTTCAAACGCTGCCAAATGCTCAACTGGAAATTCATACGGGCATGATGGTCAGTGCAATTCTATCGGACAAGATCCCGTGCAATTGTCTACGTATTAACGAAGAAAATAGCTGCGGAATTGAGGTTAATGGCTAATTGACACTCTATAGTGAGAGGAATGGCAAAATGACTGCAACAACACCTAAATATCAGACGAAGTTAGCTAAAATTACGTACCAAGTAGAACCGGGAAGTACACATCCTTTGGGTTCGGCTCCGGACAAAGACGGAGTAAACTTCTCAATCTTTTCAGAGCATGCCACATCTGTCGAATTGTTGTTGTTTGATAAGCATGATGACCCAGAACCTATACAGATTATTAAATTAAATCCAAAAATAAATAAAACATTCCACTTCTGGCATGTCTATGTCAGAGGATTGAAACCCGGCGCTGCCTATGTCTATCGAGTTGACGGTCCTCAGGATTTACACGGGGCAGGATATCGTTTCAACAAAAACAAGGTACTGATTGATCCCTACGCTAAGAGCAATAGCAATGCCCTTTGGAACCGCATCGATGCTTTGGGGCCAAAAGACAACCTGACAACCTCTATGCGCAGTGTAGTCATCGATATCTCAGATTATGACTGGGAAGGTGACCGTCCCCTCAACCGACCAATGAGTGAAACCATCATTTATGAGGTGCATGTTGGCGGATTTACTAAGTCACCTTCCTCAGGCTGCAAAGACCCCGGTACCTTTTATGGAATCATCGAGAAGATCCCTTACCTGAAAGAGTTAGGAATAACAGCTGTTGAACTCCTGCCGATATTTGACTTTGATGAAAAGGACTTTATCCGAGAAGTTAACGGCAAACTACTGAAAGACTACTGGGGATACAACCCGCTCAGCTTCTTTGCTCCTGAAACCTCGTATTGTGCTTCTCCTCCTGAAAGAAGCCCCATTAGGGAGTTTCGGAATATGGTCAAGGCATTACATAAAGCTGGGATCGAGGTCATCCTGGATGTGGTCTTTAACCACACGAACGAAGGGAATCATCAGGGCCCAACCATTAACTTCAAAGGCCTTGATAATAGCGTCTACTATCACCTCGTACCCCACGACAAGCAGTACTACATGGACTACTCCGGGTGTGGGAATACCCTCAACTGCAACCACCCCATGGTGAGTAAGTTGATTGTGGATTGTCTGAAATTTTGGGTGAGAGAAATGCACGTTGATGGCTTCCGGTTTGATGAAGCTTCTATCCTAGCCCGTGGGCAGGACGGATTACCAATCGAGCAACCACCAGTACTTTGGCATATTGAAACGTCCGAAGTCCTAGCTGAGACCAAAATCATTGCTGAGGCTTGGGATGCCGGCGGACTCTATCAGATTGGTACATTCCCTGGATATCGTTACGCAGAATGGAACGGACACTTTCGAGACAACATCCGGCGCTTTGTCAAAGGAGATCCAGGACTGGTCGGCGCAGTCGCCTGGCGCCTTGCCGGAAGTGCCGACCTTTACCAAAGCAGCGGCCATTTACCGATCAACAGTATCAATTTCATCACTTGTCATGATGGGTTCACCCTCAATGATTTGGTCTCGTACAACGACAAGTACAATGAAGCCAATGGTGAAGACAATCGGGATGGCATCAATGAAAATTTGAGCTGGAATTGTGGCGTTGAAGGAGAGACTGAAGATCCAGAAATCGATGCATTGCGTCAGCGACAAATTAAAAATTTCGCAGCCATTCTCTTGCTGTCCCTGGGCGTACCAATGATTCTGGCTGGTGATGAAGTCAGACGCACGCAAAAGGGCAACAATAATGCTTACTGCCAGGATAACGAGATTAGTTGGTTTGACTGGAATCTTGTGAAGAAGAACTCGGATATATTCAGGTTCTTCAAGCTAATGATCGATTTCCGCAAGTCCTATTGTCATTCTGCCTTACATCGCCGCCATTTCTTCAGTGGCGAAGTGAATGAGCGCGGTCTAGCAGACATCTCTTGGCACAGTTGTAAGTTGTTTAACCCAGGTTGGGACGACCCTCATGCCAAAGTTCTTGCATTTACTGTAGGGGGCTTTGAAGGGTCGGTAGATATTCACGTCATGCTCAATATGTACTGGGAAGATCTCCACTTTGAACTTCCCTTTCTTCAGGATAGGGAATGGTACAAAGTTGTAGACACTGCTGAGTCTTCCCCCATGGATATTGTGGAACCCGGTCAGGAGTTTATGGTTTCAGATGATGTCTGTCTTGTTAAAGGCTATAGCGTTGTCGTTCTAATTTCCAAATAGTTTCCAAATAGCTAATTTCTACAAAAAGAGGAAATTCGATGAGTAACATGGGCTTCTCGTTTTCAGATTCGATCGCTGGTTATATTACTGATTTTGACTCACAAAAGGGAGCTTTTGGTACTTTCGACCTCAACACGTCAGATGGCAGCAAATTTGAGGTAGCATTAACCTCAATGACCTCTGCTGAACTGGTGCGCAATCTTGGAGAGCCTTACTACGATTGTACTAGCCAAATTGGATCAATGCTTGTCCCAAGTCGGTATCTCTTCGTGTATGGCATTTTCTATCCTGAGGCGGGTCAGTACAAGTTTGAAGGCAAACATATAGTCTTTCTGGGTAGAACAGAAAGTGAGTATGTTTTTGAAAAACCAAATTGGTGGGTCAACCAGATACAAAGCCTTGCCAATTTTTATCTAAAAGCGCAGTTCATTGATGGGGAAATTGATTATCGTAATTATCGCACGGAGCTAAGCTGGGTTGGTACAAAGCGAGGAACCAATCGTCAGGAAACCGACACCATTTCGCGTCTGGTTTACGGTTTCGCCACAGCCTACTTGATGACTGGGGAAGACCGTTACCTAGAGGCTGCCGAAAAAGGGACTGAATACCTGCGTGAACACATGCGTTTTCTCGATGAGGGCGAAGGAATTTGCTATTGGTATCATGCAATTGACATTCAGCCAGATGGCAGCGAGCAGAAAATATTTTCCTCAGAATTTGGGGATGATTATGATGCTATCCCAGCTTATGAGCAGATTTATGCACTGGCTGGCCTTACCCAGACCTACCGGGTAACAGGCGAGCCACGTATTATGAATGACATTGAGTTGACCATGAATCTGTTTAACAAATATTTCCTGGACAAAACGGACAAAGGGGGGTTTTTCTCACACATTGATCCGATTACCCTCAGCCCCCACTGCCAGTCTTTGAACCATAACCGCGCGAAAAAGAACTGGAACTCGGTAGGAGACCATGCCCCAGCCTATCTAATCAATCTCTGGCTGGCGACAGGTAAGGACGAATACGCCGATTTGCTTGAGTACACATTTGACACAATTGAAAAGCGTTTCCCAGATTACGATCATAGCCCGTTTGTTCAGGAACGTTTTCATGAGGATTGGAGCCACGACAAGACTTGGGGATGGCAGCAGAACCGAGCAGTTGTGGGCCACAACCTCAAAATTGTTTGGAACCTCATGCGTATGCACCACCTGAAACCAAAAGAAAAGTACGCAGCCTTGGCCGAAAAGATTGCAAGAATTATGCCTGCAGTTGGTAGCGACCAACAGCGTGGGGGGTGGTACGACGTCGTGGAACGCATACTAGAACCAGGACAAGAGGCACACCGCTTTGTATGGCATAACCGCAAGGCTTGGTGGCAGCAGGAACAGGCTATTTTAGCCTACCTGGTTCTGGCTGGCTCACTTGAAAACCCTGAGTATCAAAGGTTGGGTCGTGAATCGGCAGCTTTTTATAACTCTTACTTCCTTGATACCGAAGTTGGAGGTATCTACTTCAATGTTTTTGCCAATGGACTTCCTTACCTACTGGGAAAAACTGAGCGAGGCAAAGGCAGCCACGCGATGAGCGGTTACCACTCGTTCGAGCTGGCCTACTTGGCTTGTGTTTATACGAACCTGCTGATTACTAAACAGCCGATGGATTTATACTTCAAACCTCAGCCAGGAGGCTTTAAGGACAACATCCTCCGGGTTGGGCCAGATATTCTTCCACCTGGCAGCGTGCGCATTGGCGAAGTATGGATTAATGGGCAACTGTATTCGGATTTTAATGCCGAAAGCCTGACTGTTAAACTGCCATCCACTCAAGATGAATTGAAAGTTCGAGTGAGGCTTCTTCCCACTCAGGTATTTTTTAACGCAACATTGCTAGATGTAATTGAAGGTACTGCCAAGATATCCTTAACTGGCTTACTGGATGCAAGTGCTGTACAACTGCTTCAAGAAGAGTTGCAGAAAGCAACGCAAAAGCCAATCAAACGCCTCGTCTTGTTGCTACAAAACCTGGAATGTATAACCAGTGCTGGTCTGCGGGCCCTCATTTTCACTAAGCAAAAGCTGGGTGCCAATGTTGAAATCTATGTAGTTGGTGCACCTGACCATGTGTTGCATTTCCTCAAGATGAGTGCATTCTGCGAGGGCGTCACCGTGTTGGATAACTATGAGAGTGTCGAGATGGCAACTGTATAGGTTCTATTGCAATTCTTAAATGAAGTGCATCTAAATTAAAGGAGTCAGGAGTCAGAATATTGAGAATTCTTAACTCCTGACTTTTGTCTTCTGACTCCTCAAGTTTGAACGTATTGCAGGCAATTGAGAAGCGCTATATTGCAAGAACTTTTTAAGGAACGATTGTGGCTAACCCTGTACTAGCTAAACCTGTACTGCTTACGATAGACGACGACCCTGAAGTTCTGCGGTCAGTAGAGCGTGACCTCCGAACCGAGTACGGCACGCGCTTCCGGGTACTGCGAGCGGACTCAGGTGCAACAGCCTTGAAGGTGCTACAAAAGCTGAAACTACGCAATCTGCCAGTAGCGCTGTTGCTGGTAGACCAGCGGATGCCGCAGATGAGTGGCGTGGAGTTCCTTGAACAAGCAATGGAACTTTTCTCCGACGCTAAACAGGTCTTACTGACGGCGTATGCTGACACCGATGCTGCTATCCGTGCCATTAACACTGTGAAAATTGATTACTACCTGTTGAAGCCATGGGACCCCCCTGAAGAGCGCTTGTACCCCGTTCTGAATGATTTGCTCGATGACTGGCTCTCATCGTTCCGTCCCCCATTTACAGGGATTCGCGTCATTGGCAACCGCTGGTCGCCTAAGTCACATCAAACCAAAGACTTCTTGGGCCGCAATCAAGTGCCCTATCAGTGGTTGGACATCGAGACAGATGAAGAGGCGCGCCGCCTAGTTACATACGCCGAATGTGATAATATGCAACACCTGCCGCTTGTACTCTTTCCTGACGGTTCGCGTCTGATACAGCCGACGAACGTCCAAATTGCTGAGAAAATTGGGCTGAGGACGCAGGCTGAAAGACCGTTCTACGACCTGGTCATCGTGGGCGCTGGACCCGCTGGCCTGGCAGCAGCGGTCTATGGGGCATCTGAAGGGCTAAGCACGGTGATGATTGAACGAGAGGCTCCAGGGGGGCAGGCGGGGTCGAGTTCCCGCATCGAAAACTACTTGGGCTTTCCAGTTGGACTTAGTGGAGGGGACTTGGCTAGGCGTGCCGTGGCTCAGGCTAAACGGTTTGGCGTGGAGATCCTCACACCTCAGGAGGCGACTGGTGTTCGCGTGGAGGGCCCCTATCGGATTGTCACCCTGGCGGATGGGAGCGAGATCAGCTGTCACGCGCTGATGATTGCGATCGGCGTGACGTGGCGGAAGCTCAACATGCCCGGCATTGAGCGGCTGACTGGGGCTGGCGTGTACTACGATGCAGCGCAGACCGAAGCGATCGCCTGTAGCGGTGAAGAGGTCTATATCGTCGGTGGGGCGAACTCGTCTGGACAGGCGGCGATGTACTTTTCTAAGTACGCCCGCAAAGTAACCATTCTAGTGCGCGGCGACTCCCTCGCTAAAAGCATGTCACAGTACTTGATTGAGCAGATTTCGGCGACAGACAACATCATAGTAAAGGTGCATTCCAGTGTCGTCGAGGTCAAAGGTGAGACTAGCTTGGAGGCGATCGCTATCGCTAATATCGTCACTGGCGAGAAGCAAACTGTTCCCGCAACTTCGCTGTTTATCTTTATCGGTGCGCTGCCGCGTACCGATTGGTTGGATGGCGTTGTGGAGCGAGATGAACAAGGGTTTATCCTGTCTGGACCTGACTTAATGCGTGAACGCCGTTGCCCGCGAGGCTGGTTCCTGGATCGTGACCCCTTTTTACTTGAGACGAGTGTACCCGGCATCTTCGTCGCTGGAGATGTGCGTTATGGGTCGGTAAAGCGAGTCGCTTCCGGGGTGGGCGAAGGTGCGATCGCCGTTCAGTTCATCCATCAATATCTTAGCAAGGTGTAATTATGTTGGACGCTTTGCGCTCTTGTTCGCTCTTTGCACAATTGACAGATGAGCAATTGCAATGGTTGTCTGAACACGGTCACGAACTCTGGCTAGTTCCAGGAGAATACTTATCCCTTGAGGGAGAACCGTTAGACAATTTTTATGTGCTGATAGAAGGCGAGATTGAGCTAACAAAAAAGGTTGGCAATGTGGAAAGGTATGTGATGACCTTTGGTCCTGGAACATATACGGGTCATGAGTTGATTTTATTAAACAGACCCTATATTGCCAATGCGCAGGCCGTCAAAGCAAGCTATCTGTTGAAATGGGACACAAAAACTTTCTGGGAAATGCTCACAATCTGTCCTTCGATTACACGTGACCTTCTGAGCATTACAGCGCAACGGGTGCAAATCCTGGAGACAACGTCACGGCACCACGAAAAGCTAATTGCACTCGGCACCTTAGCTGCTGGTCTTGCCCACGAGCTGAATAACCCAGTTACAGCGGTCTCCCGAAGTGCCTCGCACTTGCAGGAGATATTTCAACAGTTGCTATCCTTTGCACTCAAGCTTAATCAAAAGCAGATGACACAAGAGCAGCTTTTGTTTCTTGACAACTTGCTGCGCAACGCGATCGCACGTCCCGAAACATCATCCCACCTAGATCCACTGACGCAGATCGACCGGGAGGAGGAGGTCACAGCCTGGTTGGACTCACACAACGTGGCTGATAGCTGGAAAATCGCCCCCACCTTAGTCTGGGCAGGATTGGACACTCAATCGCTGAATACCATTGTGGAGCAGTTGACCACTGAATCTGAATTGCTCGGCAAAGTGCTAACTTGGCTCGAGGCAACGCTGACAGGGGTTGAGCTGTTGGACGAGATCGACAAAAGCTCGGGGCGCATCTCTGAACTGGTCAAAGCAATCAAAGAGTATTCGTATATGGACCAGGCTCCGATGCAGGAGGTGGATGTACACCACGGTCTCGAAAATACGCTGACTATTCTGGGTCATAAGCTCAAGTGCGGTATAACTGTAAGGCGCGATTATGATCGGAGCTTGCCACTCATCTGTGCCTATGGTAGTGAACTCAACCAAGTGTGGACCAACCTGATTGACAATGCCATCGATGCAATGGGTGGACAGGGACAAATCTGCATTCGCACAGCACGAGAGAATAACTGCTGCATACTGGTGGAGATTACCGACAACGGTCCAGGCATTTTGCCAGAGATTCAAGGGCGCATTTTCGAGCCGTTCTTTACTACTAAGGGGGTGGGTAAGGGAACCGGCTTAGGTCTGGTCATTAGCTACAGGATTGTTGAGAAGCATAAAGGCGAAATCTACTTGTTTTCCGAATCAGGAAACACCCGCTTTCAGATTATTTTACCCATTTTAGCGGACAAGGATATCTTTCTAAAACAATCAGCAAAGCGCACTTAAGGATCACCTGATACAATGTAAATGCCCTTTGCAAGCATTATTGGAATCTGCCAGAGAGCAAAGAGGCATTTATTGTTTATTTAATATATTACCACAAATAGAGGTTTTTCTGTGACGCGGAACTTTTCTAGGATCATTTTAAGTCGGGAATTGTGACCAGGATATTGTCAAATTAACTGAAGGCTCGCAATATACAGCACAAGAAAACAACCACAACATGTAGCAAGCAAAACTATGGATATTGCAGAACTGACAGCAGCCCTCAAGGAATTGAGAAATGAAGCGCTCTCCGAACTAACCAGACACAGGGATACGACTAAAGACATTTGGGATTTTTCTGCCGAGATCCTAGAAGTTATTGAGAAATGGTATGCAATGGGACATCAAGTGATAGTCGAAGCTTTCCCTACAATTCACCTTGAGATTGAGTTCACTCACAAGCAAGCCCATCAAATCTTACGTAACTATAGGACCTTGACTGAAGGTCTGCTCACAGAATTTAAAAAGGCGATGGAACTGGCAGCCCAAAACTACTGATTGGGCATGAGCAGAGAGTCTAAAAAACTAGGGGAGATTCTGAGAACTGTGGGTAAATATTTGTCTCTAGGTATGATACGATGTAGTCAATCTAATTCATAATTAATAATTACCAATTGATAATTAGAACCCCATGCATAAATGCCGGGGCTTGAAGTCAGGAATAAATTGATTTTTATCCATCAATAAATTGAGGGGCTTGTACCAAAAATTATGAATTATGAATTCATAATTATTTGGTCAGTGCTTTGAGGTCTTGCTCTAGATGGATCAGACACTTCTGTTTTGCTGCTGCTTGGGGATCATAGGCACTAAAACAATCACTACCTTCTTCAAAAATAGTTAATTCTTTTGGCTGGCACTGCTTAACTTGAATACGAATTTCTTCATATCCCTCCTGTTGTAGATCCTCAACGTAGCCAGGTAGAAACCATTGAGCTTCCTGCAGACTTAAAAAAGGTCCAAAGTAGTAGGTACAGCAGGGCTGCTTAGTGGTAATTTCCACCCACAAGGCAAATTCCAAATGCTCATCTTTAAAGGTTGTTGTCAAATTCATCGGGTGTTCCCGGGAGTTCAAGGTATAACTATAAAGTGAGGTAAGTAGGTCGGTCTAAATAAACGTCTAGTGTGGAGTTAGGGAATGGGCTATGGGTTTTCTTCCATTGCGTATTGCCCCGTAGCTCTTGCCTATTGCCTTATATCGGGAGTGCAGTTTTTTTGTGCCTACCCACTCAGGGACTTTTTTTAAGTCTTTGATCATTAAGTTTAAGGAACGCGAAACATGACCGCAAGAGCCGATCTTTCGGAACAAGTTTGCATTGTTTCGGTTTTCCAAACGGTTTTTTCTCGCGGTAGGTGTAGGCAATCAAACCCCCGATCAGGTTGACTATGAAGTTAAACACACGCTCGTTGTCGGGAATGCGAGTGGCTGAGCAATGTTCGTAAACTGGTTGCTGGTCGTTGACTATCTTAACAAATGATCACAATGAATCGCCAGATGAAGCTAGCTCGGCATCAAGTAGACAAGTAAAACCGAAACAATGCAAACTTGCTCCGAAAAATCGACCCTTGTGGTCGTGTTTCGCGTTCCTTAAACTTAATGATTAAAGACTTAAGAAAAAGTCACTCTTCTTTTCCAGTTAAAAATCTAGTGTTCTTGAGGAAATTTAACCAATGAAATACAAAAATGCAGTTTTGGATGACAAAGAACTTCAAGAGGGTTTAAAAGGTATCAACCCGAAGTTTGGTGACTTTGTTACGAGGATAGCAGGTGAAGCATGGGGCAGGCCATTAATTGATCAAAAGACCAAAGCTCTAATCACCATTGCAGTTGATGTTGTGAATCAGGACCATACAGGTCCCGGCAATCCTTTTGCAGCACATGTGAATATGGCTCTCAAGCAAGGAGCCACGAGGGCGGAAATCGAGGAGGTACTTTTGTTCATGTGCGTTTATGCAGGATTCAATAAAGCAGCAGGTTGCTTCGGTGCCCTGAATGAAATTCTAGGTTCTCAACCTTAAAATTATACAGAATTAATCGCCTAAATTTGAGGATGCGCAAATGCGGTTCACTTTAACTCTCCGGGCTGTCCGCGTAGCTTAATTTCTTTATTCTGATGCAAACAAAGAGGTATTGGACAAATGATATTAGCAATGAAGAAGACCGATTATGCAATCCGCGATCAAAAAGGCAAAGCAGTATTCTACGTTCTTTTGTGGAAAAAGAAGGGAATAACGTTAGATAATTTCGATGACTACTGGAGAGATGTTCATGGTCCAGTCTGCGCCCGACTACCAGGTCAGCACCAATACTGGCAGTTCCACTTAGCTCATAATGAGGGTGACCTGCTGCCAGCTATTGATGGCATCGAGTACAACACTCAGCCAGAAGATCAGTTCGATGGCATTGCCCAATTAACCTTTGAGACAGAAGAAGAGCGTCAGACATGGTTCCAAGCTGCTGCCATTCTGATGGATGACGAACACAACTTATTTAGCAAGGCAATTGGATACAACACTACCCCTGGCAATTCCAAAACCTACGTTGATGGCATCGAAAGGGGTGATCCAAACGGAAAACTGGGTATCCTGAAGTTCCACGTCATGGTTAAGAAATCTGATGCTGTGAGTGTGGACGAGTTTCGCAAATATATGGCAGACAGCTTTGCTCCTGCTGTTGTCAACAGCAACTCAGTTCTCAAGTTCCGATTGCATCTGTTTGAGGAAGTAGACAATTCACGTCCAGATGCTGCGGGAGTAATTCATTATGAACCACAAGAGAAACAGTATCAAGCAGCTTTTGAAATTGCTTTCTCGAATCCTCTGGAAATGGGAAAGTTCTTTGCATCAAAAGAGTACGCTCAAGCTGTAAAAAATCAGTCCAAGTATGTCCAACAAATCAACGCTTTTCCCGAGCGATCTGCTTACACTTTTGTCTACGACGGGCAGATGACTCTAGCCGGTCAGCGGAGTTCTACAGTAGCAGAACTGATCACAAACATCGGAGCAACCAATCAACTCAAGGAGGACATATCATCTCTCATGGTAGCTCAAAATCTTATGGTTTCAAACTCGAATGGTTCCTTGAACAATGGTTCCTCTAATGGTTATGGTAATGATTTGCAAAACACTACAAATACTTCCCTAAAAACGCGAACTAATTACTACAAAGATTTGGCAGCTGATTATTCTAAGCCAGGGCTCGTTACTCCGTATGTAGCGAAAAAACTCATTGAGGATGCCGAAAAGTTCGTGGCGATTAAAGAACAGAGGCTGCCACAAATAGATTTTTATTACACACTGGAACAGATTGAAGAAGAGAACAAGGAATGGTGGCCCACTCATTGCGAGGCCTTGAGACAGGGAAGAGGCGATATTTTAACTGGCGAATATCGTGATGATCTCGTTTATTTCTGTCAGGATGGTCCGTATTATGGCTTGGAACAACAAAAAGCGCGAGAGCAACACTGGTGGGCATTAATTGCTCAACCAGGAGTAACCATGTGCTGGCCCACCGTCATGTTTCATGGTGAAATTGTTTACTTTGAATGGAAGTGTGTGGACGATCAGACAAACGAAACAATTGCTAAGGGAAATGTAACCTGGGTTCGACGTGGTCATCGAGGTGCATGCTACCTCAAAACCGAGCAGCTGACCTTCTACCGTGATGTTTTTGCCCCTAATGAGCTACTGAAGTTGATCGCCACAGTCTAAGATGACAGATGATAGGGGATATGAGAATGCAGTTCTCGATGACAAAGAACTTCAAGAGGGTTTAAAAGTTATCAACCCGAAGTTTGGTGACTTTGTTACGCGGGTAGCAGGTGAAGCATGGGGTCTGCCGTTAATTGACCAAAAGACTAAGGCCCTAATCGCGATCGCAGTTGATGTTGTAAATCAGAATCATACAGGTCCTGGCAATCCTTTTCCAGCACATGTCAATATGGCTCTCAAGCAAGGAGCCACTCGGGCGGAAATCGACGAACTTCTTTTATTCATGTGCGTTTACGCGGGATTCAATAAGGTCGCAGGTTGCTTCGGCACACTTAATAAAATTTTTGAGCAAAGTGGTGTTGTCCAAATGATATCAGCAACGAGAAAGGTCGATTATGCATGGCGCGATCAAAAGGGAAAGGTAGTATTTTACGTTCTTTTGTGGAAAAAGAAGGGAATAACGTTAGAGCTTTTCGATAACTACTGGAGAAATGTTCATGGCCCAGTCTGTGCCCGACTACCAGGTCAGCACCAATATTGGCAGTTCCACTTAGCACATAATGAAGGTGACCTATTGCCAGCTATTGATGGCATCGAGTACAACACTCAGCCAGAAGATCAGTTCGATGGCATTGCCCAATTAACCTTTGAGACAGAAGAAGAGCGTCAAACATGGTTTAATGCTGCTGCAATGTTAATAGATGACGAACATAACTTATTTAGTAAAGCGATTCGATACAACACTAGCACTGGCAATTCCAAAACCTATGTTGATAGCATCGAAAATGGTGACCCCAACGGAGATCTGGGTATCCTGAAGTTCCACGTCATGGTTCAGAAATCTAATGCCGTGAGTGTGGACGAGTTTCGCAAATATATGACAGACAACTTTGCTCCTGCTGTTGTCAAAAGTAACTCAGTTCTCAAGTTCCGACTGCATCTGCTTGAGGAAGTAGACAATTCACGTCCTGATACCGCCGGAGTATCACATTATGAACCACCAGAGAAGCAGTATCAAGCAGCTTTTGAAATTGCTTTTTCAAATCCTCTAGAAATGGAAAAGTTTTTTGCATCAATTGAGTATGCGGCAGCAGTAAAAGACCAGGTTAAGTATGTCAAACAAATCAATCCATTTCCCGAGCGATCTGCTTACACTTTTGTCTACAACGGTCAGATGACTCTAGCGGGTCAACGGAGTTCTAGGGTGGCAGAGCTAATCGCGAATATCGGAGCAACTAATCAACTAAAAGAGGACATAGTTTTTCTCATGAACAGCAAGCAGAAGCAAGACATAGTTTCTCTCATGAACGGCAAGCAGGATATTAATTCTGGGTTAGGTCATTACCTGCAAGGAGTGCAACACTTCGGGATAACAGTTGATGATATGCCAAAAGCCATCGAATTTTACACAGAGGTGTTAGGGGGGAAAATAGCCATTGGTGGAGATAGTTTCGTTGGCGAAGTGCTCCACAATACTCTCTTTCAAAAAGAGGATATTGATGCGAATGAACTAGGTGTTAACCCTAAAACTCTTGGTGTTCCCAACCTAAGAGATGCTTCAGAAGCGGCGTTGGACGTTAGGTTCATTTCATTTGGCAACACCTGTGTTGAACTCATCCATTTTAGAGATGCGGCGTTATCAATGAGTGCACCTAATATTTTTGGAAGAATTCCTTCCGGCGTTGGTCACGTGAACGCGCCGCACCTCTCTTTTCATGTAAAAGATGATGTGGATCTCAATCTGTTTGCCAACATTTTGGAAGAAGAGTGTCAAAAGCGGGGAATGACTAACGTTGTATGTAATCGAGTCATTCATGTTAAATCAGAAGAGGAAAGGAAAAAGGTTGCACTTAAGTATAATGCCAACAAATTTTGGAATGAATCAGAATATTTTATTGAAGGCTACTCAGATTTAGAGTTCGGTGATTTTCATGGATGGTCATTGTTTTACTGTAAAGGGCCAAATGGCGAACAGCTGGAATTTAACCAAGTGACTCGTACAGCAAAATCACGTTTTAAAAAAGCACAGGAGGAGTATAACAAAGCGAACGGGACAAATTTCCGTTGGACTTTAGATACTGTAATAGAATCCACAACGACAAAGCAGAAATTAGATTCCCAAATAGAATCCACAACCAGAGATAACAGAGAAACTACGGGAGAAAGGTTTTCAGGAAAACTGATAGACATCGTTAAGCGTATGTTCAAAGCAGGCGAATCGATGAATGTGGAAAACTTCGTCAAGTTTTACACTGATGACGCCCTGTATCAGTTCAGTAACTTCCCGGTCGTGTACGGACCGCAAGGCATCCGCGACGCTTCAGTTGACTTCCTCAAGAACGTTGAACAAGTGTACCACCACATGAAGAATATGTGGGAAGTGGGAGACACAGTAGTTGCCGAAATGGAAGTAACCTACATCCGTTATGACGGCAAGGTGCTTACACTTCCCTGCTGCGACACCATTCGATTTAAGGGCGACAAGGTTCAGGAATTGCGGATCTACATGGACATATCTGTGGTGTTCGCCTGAAAACCTAAGAGGCTCAACGAACCCCAATTGCACGCTTCAATTTGGTTGGAGTATGCAAGCCCCTGATTGTCCTACCTCAAACCTTGATGGTCTACATCCGGCAGAAGTACAAAGTTAATAGATGGGGAAGGGTGGAGTCTGTTGTCTGTTCTAGAAACCATTAGTTAACTGAAGGTCATTGAAAAGCTATGCTGTACTCCACATTTAGCACTTCTGTTAATACCACGACGGAAAGAGTATGGAATTTTTTGTTGGATAAAATGGAAAGACCGCAACAATATATTCCATATGAAGTTGAGGAATTTAAAATCTGGGAAAGGTATGACGATGGAATTCTACGCGAAATTAAAACGTCTGAAATGCATATGACAGAAAGAACCACCGTGGACAAACAAGCAGGAAAAATAACGTTCACTCTAGTGGAGCACCCGCTTTTCACTGGTCAGATCATTAACCAGGTAACCTCACCTGTAGATGACAATCCTGGGTCTTTTCCGATACTTACTTACACTTTTGACATAAAGCCTACTACCGAGAAAGCGGAAGAAAAAGAAGAAGCCCAGTGGTTTATTCGAGCTGCCCAACCCGAAATGATCAAGGAGGCTGTCCTTCATATGAAAAGTATCATAGAAGACCCAAACACAAAGCCGGGAAAATCAATGTCAGAAAGTTTTACAGGAGAAAAGATAGACATCGTCAAGCATATGTTCAAAGCAGGCGAGTCGATGAATGTGGAAAACTTCGTCAAGTTCTACACCGATGACGCCCTCTACCAGTTCAGCAACTTTCCGGTCGTGTACGGACCGCAAGGCATCCGCGACGCTTCAGTTGACTTCCTCAAGAACGTTGAACAAGTGTACCACCACATGAAGAATATGTGGGAAGTGGGAGACACAGTGGTTGCCGAAATGGAAGTAACCTACATCCGTTATGACGGCAAGGTGTTTACACTTCCCTGCTGCGACACCATTCGATTTAAGGGCGACAAGGTTCAGGAATTGCGGATCTACATGGACATATCTGCTGTGTTCGTCTAAAGACATAGGTATGTACATATGACATATCCTTGTCAACTCTCTAGCGATGCTTGTCGTTCGCGAAGTCTGCTCTGTGTCCTAGCGAATGTTTCACTTAATTACCCAGCACTATTGGTGCGGCGATCGCTACACTTTTGGCTGAGTCACTTAAGCAGTTTTAGACAAACCATACGGAATTAGGAAAACATGGCAAGTGGATCATCCAATATCAAAGGAAAAATAGGTGTACTCATTGAAGATCACTTTGACGACTTTGAGTTCCAAGCTTTCAATAATTTCTTCCCAGCGAATGGATATGAGGTAGAATACATATCCCATCTTTGGAATCAAGTGCAAGTGACGTTCAAGGGGAATGAATTGACACAAGAGGTCACGGTTACCGTAGAAGTGAACGATGTGGAGCCTACCAATTATGTAGCCATTATTCTCATCGGTGCATATGCCATGGATCGTCTTCGGTATGAAGCGCATCCTAAAGAGGACCAACCGAACCAATCTCCTGCCGTTAGATTTCTCCGAAAAGCTGTAAAGGCGATGGATGAGAGCCAATTAAAGATTGGAACTATCTGCCATAGCCTTTGGCTGTTTTGTGCTGCACCAGAACTACTGAAGAATCGCAAGGTTACGTGTGCTCATAACCTTATTTACGACGTCCAAAATGCGGGAGCAATCGTCGTTTTCGATGGCGATGGCACTAAGAAAGTACATATCGACAACAACCTCATAACCGGAAAACATCCCGACGTGGTGGACGAATTTATGAATGTTTTCTTAGAGGGAATTAACAAGCAGGCACTGAAAAAAGTTAGCGTCTAACAATTTGTACTCAGCAAGTGACTACGCTTTTTAAGTAGGCAAAGGGAAAATAGAGAACTCCACGTGGATTTTTAGTTACAAGGAAACTTATCTATGGTTGCTGTGAAAAGGCTATCGATGGCGATTACTGGAGCAGTGATTTCCAGTTTCTGTTTGGGTCGGGAAGCCGCACAGGCCTTACATACGGTAGCTTTACCTTCAGAACTCCATGAACATTCACAAACCTATAAGGGAGCAATTCAGTCAAAAATTTATGAGGGAGCAATTCAGGATGTCCTAGTGGTGCCACCGGACGCAGCAGGTCGTCCGGCTTACTACGCGTCAGGCAACCTGTATACCTTTTTAGCAAGTGGCGAAGAAACCGGTGGGCAGTTTGCGCTATTGGATTTCTTGGTTTCACCGCTGCCGTCTACAGATGCCGTGCTTCCTGCACTGCACTTCCACACCCGGGAAGCTGAGTCGTTCTACATCCTGGAGGGGGATTTAACAGTCTTTATGGAATCGGAGGACAATAGTATGGTTGTACCCGCAGGGAGCTTTGTTTACCTTCCTAAAGGCAGACCCCACGCATTTACAAACAGGGGGACGACGCCGGTGAGGACGCTGTCACTCCTTACTCCTGCAGGATTCGAGGAAGTTTTTCAAGAAGTGGGAACTTTAGTGACGGACAAGTCTGTTCCGGTACCCGCCTTCACTAACGAAGATTTGGAAAAATATTTAGCAATTGCTCCCAAGTACGGTATATGCATAATCAGCAGCAGTTGTGAGGATGTTCTGCTAAATGCATTAAAAGGAGAAGAACTTCTGGATTTCTTCACAGTACCACCGGACGCATCAAATCGTGAGTCGATCTCGATAGGGGGTGGCCTGTATACCTCTTTAGCCACTACTGAAGAGACTGGCGGGGAGTTCGCGCTATTCAATGCTTTGCTTCCACCGCAGGCTAAGTTTGAATCACTGCCGATCAACACTCAACGCCAAGCGTTATATATCCTGGATGGGGAGTTGTCGCTCCAAGTAGAGGATCAAACAATGGTTGCGACCTCCGGAACATTTGTTTACCTTCCTGATGACGAACCATACGCATTTCAAAACCTTGGGACAACCCCAGTGAGGACGCTAGTGTTCGCTACCTCCCCGAAACCTATCCCCGAACCCTCTTCTAGATTGGGTTTATTAGGATTTGGTGCTTTCGTTGGTGCAACCTTAGTGCTGAAACGCAAAATAAAAACCACAAATCAGCCAATTTTTGAAACCTAAAGGGTAGAGTGTTAATTCAATACGGTTCGGATAAGATAATTGACCTACCTAAAATCTTTGTAGAGACGCGAAATTTGGCGTCTCTACATACCTGCAATCCTTACCAAAAATTTTAACCAAACAGTATTGGGTGTTGATTCTAGGGGCTAACCCAGGAGCTTTTTTCGTGCAGGATATATGTTATGGCAAAGACGAGGTCAACAAAGCATCGAAGGTGACGACCCAACCTCACAGCCACAAAAGTGGCATGAACTTTTTTCCGGAAAGTCCCTACAGAATCAACATTCTAGCTAGAGGAGCCAAACAACGTCGAGAGGGCCAGTCTTGGGTTGTTTCAGTGCCGTTAACTTAGCCGACCTGATCAACCGCATTCTATTAAACGACTTAGCCTGAGGATATTAAGTGATGCGAAACCTTTCCAAAAGTGGTTTTCTGCTGACAGTCGTTGCAGTACTAAGCCTGACTAGCTTGAAAGCCGAAGCAGCATTGCTTGTCGCTGGACGTGGTAATAAAAGTGTTCTGCGCTACGACGAGCAAACAGGTGCCTTCATTGATACTTTTATTCCTGCTGGTAGTGGTGGGCTCAAGGGACCTTCAAGCTTGGCCTTTGGACAAGACAACAACCTCTACGTCAGCGATTATTTCAATAGCAGTGTTCTACGCTACAATGGAGAAACAGGTGCCTTCATTGACGTTTTTGTTCCCTCTAGCAGTGGTGGAATTGCCAGCCCCGAAAGCATAGTCTTTGGACCAGACAACAACCTCTACGTCAGCGGTCTCGAAGGCAGCGGCGTTCGGCGCTACGACGGGAAGACAGGTGCCTTCATTGATGCTGTCGTTGCCGAAGTTCCCTCTACTGGGAATAAGCTAAGCTCCCCGAATTTTACCTTTGCACAAGATAACGACATCTACATCAGTGGTGTCCTTCCTAGTAGCGGTGTACTAGGCTACGATAACCAAACCGACACCACGGATGTCTTTATTCCTCCTAATAACGCGCCAGAAATTCCCGGAGGCTTGACCTTCGGGCCAGATAACAACCTCTACGTCAACGACTTCATTCCCAATGCTAGTATCCGTCGCTATGATGGAGAGACAGGTGCCTTCATTGATACTTTTGTTTCCGCTGGTAGCGGTGGGCTAAGCCAAGCCTCACGCTTGACCTTCAGACCAGACAACAACCTCTACGTCACTAGCTTCGGCAGCAACAGTGTCCTACGCTACAATGCACAGACAGGCGCTTTCATTGACGCTTTCGTTCCCTCTGGTAGTGGTGGGCTGCGCGACCCCATAGGCTTGGTTTTCACTCCGACCTCTGTCCCTGAACCCTCTTCTTGGTTGGGTATAATGGGGTTCGCTGCTTCCGTTGGTGTTAGTTTGGTGCTGAAAAGCAAACAGAAAAAACAGCAATCAGCCAATTTTTAGGAGGTTCTTGTTGCGCCATGGTTCTTATCGACCACCAGACCGGGATCGTATCAGCCAACCTACTGAACTAATGACGTTAAAGAACAACATTTGACGTTAAAGAACAACATTACTTGGTCTGCTCAAGGCTGCAAAAGCCTTCTTCATGACTAGATTAAAACCGTACGGAAGGAGAAAATTATGGATAGCTCACGATTCGCAGAACGCTTGATTCTAGTGACTGGGGCGACGGGCAATCAGGGGGGCGCAGTGGCACGCCACCTCCTCCACCGAGGCTTCCGAGTCCGCGCACTTACCCGTGATCTGGACAAGCCAGCAGCGCGGGCACTGACCGAGCAGGGTGCCGAGGTCGTGCAAGGTGACTTGGATGATCGTGCATCCCTCAAGCGCGCGCTTGAGGAGGCCTACGGGGTGTTCTCGGTGCAGAACTTCTTCCAGGCGGGATACGAGGGAGAAATTCGACAGGGCATCACGCTGGCGGACGCAGCTAAGTCGGCGGGTGTGCGGCACTTCGTGTACAGTTCGGTCGGCAGTGCCGACCGCAAGACAGGAATCCCACACTTTGAGAGCAAGTGGCAGATCGAGGAACACGTGCGCCAAATCGGCCTTCCCCACACCGTGTTCAGGCCAGTCGCCTTTTACTACAGCATAACTGGTCCAGATAACCGCAAGTCCGTCCTCGACGGCACTTGGGCCATGCCGCTTAGCCCCGATACACGGCTACAGATGCTGTCCGAAGAAGATTACGCCGTCTTCGTCGCTATGGCCCTGGAACACCCGGACCCATGGCTTGGGCGTACAATCGACGTAGCAAGCGACGAACTGACAATGCTTCAGATGGCTGAGACGTTCAGTCGCGTGATTGGGCGATCGGTGCGCTACGTCCAGACGCCGTGGAATGCGTTCCGTCAAGCCGCAGGCGAGGAGTTTACCACCATGGTGAGGTGGATGGAGGATGTGGGCTACGACGCCAACCTCGCGGCGCTACGAAAGGAGTACTCCAAGCTTACCACCCTTGAACAGTACCTCCGCAGCCATGGTTGGGAGAGCGTTGAGACTTCCGTAGTGAATTAACCCGGAGTGTTCACAATACTGTTCAGGTAAGGCAGACCTAACCTTCTTCAACCCCCCTTCCCTTGCGGGGAAAGGGGGAGCCAGACTCCCCTCTCTTCGTAGAAGAGGGGCTGGGGGAGAGGTTAACAGAACTGTATTGGAAATGGGCACTCGCGATCAGGTGGGCGCGTTCATAGCCTAGCTGCGATTTACTCCGTTCCCGGTGCCAAGATTACCTATCCCCCTCTCCCCTGCTTCCCCTCCTACCTCACAAGTATTGTTTAAGTGGGAAGGGAGTAAGTGGTTAGAGCGACAGCTTTATGCTTCAAGTATTGCAGTAGCAAATCAATAGATAATTTCAGCATTTCCACAGACGACTGAGTGCAAAAGCGTCTAACGGTGTGGTCAAGCTAAGTAGTGCCTCAAGCGTGTATTTTACCCAAGGAGCTTATGGTTAAATCTGTACTAGTTAGGGTAGACAACGACCCCCTAGTACTGCAAACCGTTGAGCGCAACTTATGCCACCAGTACGGCAGTCGCCTCCGGGTACTGGAAGCGACTGCCGTACTGGCTTTGGGAACGCTGCAACAGGTAAAATTGTGCAACGAGCCAATCAATTTATAGAACGACTAGTCAAACCAAGGTAGTGGTTCTTTTCATTCCACACAGCAAGCGCGGATATTGAGGGTTACGAAACGATGCACATAATGCAACAGAACCACAAACAGTACCAAGGAGATGACTCGATGAAAAAGTTGGCAGCGAAAATAGCTTTGATCACTGGTGGAAGTTCCGGCATCGGTCGGGCCACCGCGGTAGCCTTTGCCGAGCAAGGTGCCACGGTCATCATCGCCGGTCGGCGGGTCGAAGAAGGCTCAGAGACTGTGCGTCTGGTCAAACAAGCTGGCGGTGACGGTCTGTTCGTCAAGACCGACGTTACCAAGGTTACCGACATCAACGTGTTAGTCAACAAGACCGTCGAGACCTATGGTCGCCTCGATTACGCTTTCAACAACGCCGGAGTTGAAGGCACGATAGCCCCAATCACCGAACAAACCGAGGAGGATTTTGAACAGGTGTTCGGCAGCAACGTCAAAGGGGTTTGGCTGTGCATGAAATATGAGATCGAGCAGATGCTCAAACAGGGAGGCGGTGCCATTGTCAACATGGCCTCGGTCGCGGGGTTCGTTGGTTCTCCCAACATGTCTATTTACAGTGCCAGCAAACATGCCGTGCTGGGACTGACCAAAGCGGCCGCGCTCGAAGTCGCCAAGTCCGGCATTCGCGTCAACGCAGTCAGCCCAGGTGGGGTTGAAACCGACATGCAGGAGCGCATTACAGGCGGCGATGAAGGAGCCAAAGCGCAAACCGCCGCGATGCACCCTATCGGGCGCATTGCCAGACCGGAGGAAATTGCCGCTGCCGTGGTGTGGCTCTGCTCGGACGCGGCGTCGTTCGTCACCGGTCAGTCCCTGAATGTGGACGGCGGCGCGACCGTGTAGTAGCCGAGGTTGCCGCCGCGCCCATCGACGTTTTCCGGGAAAGAAAGAGACTATGAAAGAAGAACAGTTCAACATCCACTCGCAGTTTTCCGTTCAGAAGTTGTCGCGGCGTCAAGTGCTTAGACGACTCGGCGGTCTTGGTCTAGTGATCGCAGGCGGCGGGGTGAGCGTGGGTCTGTCCTCTGTAACCAAGGCAGCAACCAGTACGCCAACAGGTGCGACCGAGATTTATCGCTTCAAGGTGGGAAACTTCGACTGTGTGGCCATTGACGACGGCTACAGCATTCTCCCCGCCAGCTTTTACGCCGCCAACGCGCCAATAGAACAGGTTGAGCAGTTGCTCAGCGCCAACGGACTGCCATCGGATCAAGTCACCAACCGATCAATCTGCTTAGTCATTGACACTGGTAAGAACGTGGTGCTGGTAGACACGGGCTTCGGCTCCATCGTTGTGCCCGGTTTCGCTGGACCCACTGGGGGCAAGCTACAACAGAACTTGCAGGCTGCGGGGATCAGGCGCGAGGACATCGACACGGTCATGATCACGCACGCGCACCCAGACCATATTGGGGGAGTACTCGACGACACAGGCAAGCTGGCCTTCCCCAACGCCCGCTACGTCTTTTGGCGAACCGAGTGGGACTTCTGGACCTCGGAGCCAAGTCTGTCGGAACTGGGGACGGGCGACGCTGCCGAGGCTAATAAGGAGTTCTTTCTCACAAACGTGCGCAAGAGACTCCCGTCGCTTCGAGGTCACCTCAGGCTCCTCCACCGTGAGGTAGAGGTCGTGCCCGGTATCCGGGCTATCGCGGCACCTGGGCACACTCCGGGACACATGGCGATCGCTGTGTCCTCGGGCAGCGAGCGGTTGCTGCACGTGGGCGACGCGCCAGGTCACTACATCCTTTCCCTGGAGCATCCCGACTGGTATCTGGGCGTCGATCTAGACCCTCAACAGGCCCTTAGAACTAGACGCCAGCTTTTCGACCAAGCCGCTACCGACCGCTCTATGGTGTTCGCCTACCACTTCCCCTTTCCGGGCTTGGGGTACGTTACTAAAAGCACGACAGAGGACAAGTGGGAGTGGGAGGCACTGGGCTACTCAGTTCCCGGAAGTTTAAGCAGATAAATTCTTTTAGCTAAGTGTGATTTCCAGGGCTAACATAACCTACTACACGAGGGTTTTTAGTTGCCATAGCTGTTGTTGGGTTAGGTGTGCACTAAATGCATACCTTGAAACGGGTATACCACTCATCAGTAATGTGTGCTATTGTTCTTTTCCCATGCCAGCACCACTAACCAAGATGGTGAAAATCCCTCGTGTTTTGTTGGAACGCTTAATTGATACTTTGGGCTACGCCGCTTAAATGGATAAAGTCGAGCTAAGGCACAAGCAGGCTTTTAACAATCGAAAGAATCCAAACTTGCTCTGAAAAATTAACCCTTGCGGTGGTTTTTTGCTCTCCCTAAACTTAACTTTAGTACCCAAATAAAAATCATAGGACTCACGCATTGACAAAGAAAATAAAACATGTAACAACCCAGGATAAGCAATAAGCAATAGCATTCAATTTCCCAATGAACTGAATGCTATCACCGAGCGGTGAAGCAAGTATGTGGAATTTCGCGGTTTAGGGTAAGAACAAGCAAGAGCTATTAAAAGTCACATTTTTTGTTCAATCCAAGCATTTACCCAGTTAGAGTTGATGCGAGTTGAGGAACTGATTTAAATTATCAAGCTATAAAGATGAGAGCAACTTCATGAAATCATCTAGAGTAAGTAGTCAAGGTAAGAGCAGTAAGAAAGTCTATAAAATTCCTACGACAGAGGGAACAAGCAATCAGTCCTATAGGTGGTAAGTGCTTGGGCTAGTCAGGATTGTTTTGTCTTGAAACCAGTGAAAGTTGCCGATAAATTGAATGAAATCACAGCAATTCCTGCGCTACTAGATTTACTTGACCTTACAGGATGCATCATTACAATTGATGCAATGGGTACACAAACTGCTTTTTAAGGCTCAAATTTATAACGCATTCGTCAAATTACGTCCTAGCACTTAAAGCCAACTATCCTACACTCTATAAACAGATGAAAATCTTGGGTTTGAGCAAGCTCAAACCCAAGATCTCGAGGGTACTGAGATTAGCTATAATGAACAGTTGAAAAGGCTCATCATCGCGTGGAAAAGTGTCAGGTATAATGCGATGAATAATCGTTACATGCTCACGATTCTTGCTGCTTGTTTATCCCAACATAATTATGCATCTTTATCCGCTTGCCAATAGCATTTGAGATGCGCTTACCTTAAAGAATATGGGTTGCTATTGCAACCTAGTAAAAAGACTTAGTTTCTGCTACAACAAAATCAAAGAAGTTTGTGCAAGATCGTCTTAACATATACACCTAAAAAGAAAATAGCAATGTTAAAAAGAAGGCAATTTATAACGGCAGGTGTAGGGTGTGGAGCCGTATTTCTTGCTTCTGCAATACTTAAGGCAAAGAGAACTAATGCAGAATCGCCGCAGATCGCAAAATTTACCGAGCCTCTGCCTACCCCGTTTGCGGGTTCGCCACCTAGCACCTTGACGATAGCACCAGGTTTACACTCATTCCACAGCAGCCTAGAGCCAGGTCCCACATGGGGCTACGGCGGTTTTCCAATCCTCGGTCCTACTATTGAGGTCACCAGAGGCACGCCACTGAGCATCAAGGTGGTGAATAACCTTGGAACTCACCCACTGCTGGCGGCGGTTGATACCGAGTTACATGGTGTGAAGGAGTCCGACAAAACTAGCCCTCGGGTATCGTTACACCTGCACGGCAGCAACACCGAACCACAAAGCGACGGTTACCCGATAGACACGTTCATGCCGGGACAGTCCCAAGTTTACAACTTCAGTAACGATCAGGAAGCAGCGACGCTGTGGTATCACGACCACGCCCTTGGTATCACTGGCTTGAACGTGTTGACCGGGCTTGCTGGGTTATACCTAATCAGAGACATTGACGATCCCGCTGGTGGCGATGGACCGCTCGGTTTACCCGCTGGGGCTCCTTATGAGGTGCCGCTCGTACTGCAAGACCGGATACTCAACCCCGATGGTTCCATCTTCCACCCTCCTCAGGGAAAGCCCCCCGATTGGTTAGCGGAGTATGTCGCCCCCATCGCCACCATCAACGGCAAGGCGTGGCCGAACCTCAATGTCGATCGCACCCTGTACCGATTCCGGATCGTCAACGGCTCAAGCGCCCGATTCTACAACCTCAAACTCTCGTCGAAGCAGCCAATTATTCAAATCGGTACCGACCAAGGGATGCTCAATGCTCCAGTGTCACTATCCAGTCTGCTGCTCTCTCCCGGTGAGCGGGCTGACGTGCTGATTGACTTCTCCAATAGTCTGCAGGGAGACAAGATCGTCTTGGAAAACGACGCTGTTTCGCCATATCCGTTTGGTAGGAGCAACGCCTTTATAATTAATCCCGAACTGCCCGAACTCATGCAGTTCACGGTGAAAGCGGGCGCTGCCACTCCTAAGGCAGTTCCTAAGACACTGCGATTACATAAACCACTCATAAAGCCAATTGCTACTCCACCGATACGGCAGCGATTCCTGACGCTGGTGGAGATTGACGACCCAACCGGGCGACCGCTTGTGCTGCTGCTCAACAACGTCTACTGGGATGAGGCGCTTCAAAACCCGGAATTTATGGAGCGACCAAAGGTGGACACCGTGGAGCAGTGGAACATTATCAACCTTCAGCCGGTCGCCCACCCGATGCACCTGCACCTGGTTCCGTTCCAGATCCTCAACCGACAAAAGATCGATACAGTCAAGTACTGGAAGGCATACCTTGCTACTGGTCAGCGCGAGGTAATCATAGAACACGCAGTTGGTGGGATGACGGTACCAACTGGCTACCCGCCGCCAGACCCCACCCCCTTTGCCAGCGGTCCGGCGCGATCGCCAGCGCCTTTCGAGACTGGGTGGAAGGATACGGTGCTCGTCAACCCAGGCGAGGTCGTTCGCCTTATCGTGCCGTTCGGTGCCCAAGCAGCGGAGAACCTGCCCTTCGGTAACTCGTTCACCGGACTCTACGTATGGCACTGCCACATGCTTGGACATGAGGACAACGAGATGATGCTGCCCTATGAGGTAGTATCGTAGTCCCCAATACGGTTCAGTTAATTTCAGTAGACCGAAAAGTTTTAGAATGTGACGAAAAAATGCGGCTTTCAGCCGACGTTTTTGGAACTGGCAAGAGCGATCACAAGCGATCGCAGGAGAGCCAATCTACAACTCTATAACTCGAAAAGCAGATTCTACCGGAATTTTGGCTGATTGTATACACTCGCTCAAATCAACGGCTGGTAAGTCTTTGGAAAAGTTTTCGGTCTACTGAATTTCTCCCGCCACCCCTCTCATACAATGATAGAGGCAAGCAGAGGGAGCAGGAGGAGTTTTTCTTCCCCAGCTAAGCCTGCCTCCCTTGCTGATCCGTACCGTATTGCTATAGCCCCTACCAAAAGTAGCTCAGCACAACAAATGACCAGCTAAGTTGGTAGGCAGAACAGAACTTCTGCAAATAGTATTTATTCCCAGCTAACTCTCATGAAAGTACTTTCCTTTCCGCTCGCTTTTCCCGTTGAAGCTCAACCTGTTTCTGTAGTAGTTGAAAGTGAAAATAATCACTCTTTTGATACCAGACAATTCCTCCTATCTGCTACCAATACTGTAGATGGACAAATTTACCCCGGAAACGTTGACTCTTACACCTTTCCAGGTCTTAATGCTGGAGAATTATTTAACGTCCAGGTAAATTCAAACACAGTGGATCCGCTTCTGGGGTTACTTGATGATTCTGGTAAACCTCAACTGATAAACGATGACAGATCTGACTTGAGTATTTTACCCGAACTAACTGGAATAGTACCAACAAGTGGCAAGCTGACTTTTGGAGTGTCTGGCTTGAGGGATATCAATCTTACAGGTGAACACTTTGAATCTGGTTCCTATACACTGTCATTGAAGACATTTCCTCTCCCCAAACCCTCTACTAACGCAACGCTCATCAACGGTAGCTTTGAAACAAGTGATTTTATTGCATGGACAACACTAGGCGAAAACACTATCGAAACGTCAGCCTTCGGCAGTAGTCCAACTCAGGGAACTTTCCAAGCTTTACTGTCAACAGGGGGTGTCTCATTTGCTAACCCAATTATAGAACAATTCTTAGGGTTAAAAGCTGAAAGCCTAGATAATCTTGTGCCCTTTCCAATAGATCCCCCTCCAACTCTTGTCTTCACCGAACAACCCGCTCAAGGTTCTGCTATTCAACAAACATTTACAGCGGAGGCTGGAGACATTTTGGCTTTTGATTGGAATTTCTTCACGAATGAGTTACCAACCGCTTTGGGTCCTTCTTTATCAGATTTCTCTTTCGTCTCAATTAGTTCCCCGTTAGACTCAATTAGCTACTTAGAAGAACTGGCTGATGTTACCACCTTCCCATCATTAGTAACTTCACCGACACAGTTTTTGAGAGAAACTGGTTTTCACACTTTTTCCTTCACGATACCGACAACCGGAACATACACTTTGGGACTCGGAGTTACAAATAAGTTTGATAACTTTACCGATTCTGGATTATTGGTTGACAATGTTACACTCACCTCCGTCACCGAATCCACTTCTGTGTTAGCTTGAGCCTACAAAAGTCCAACACTAAGCATGACCAAAAGAATACAAACTTGCTCCGAAAGATAGACCCTAGCGCCGTTGCACCTGCGCTCTCTAAACTTAATCATTGATATTCCAGTAATCAAACAAAAAGCGAGCTGAGTTGATGATTCGTTTTTAGGAGAAACACACTCAAAAACGCGCACGAGGTGCGGATTTTCGGCAAAGCCTACGTACTTAGAGGGCTTTGGCGATCGGGAAAATGATTCTAGAAAACCTTGCAAGCCACCGTCACCTGTATAAAACACATGACTGTCTTCATTGCAATGTATAAGTCCATAAGTCCTAGTAAACTTAAAGTTTGTCTTTATATCATTTTAAATGTTAAAAGTCAATAATTTACTCATAATAAAGTTGCTAGGTATAGCTTTTCTAGCCTCTTTCCTGACCAGCGCTTGCAAAGGAGGTGAAACTTCCGCTAAGGCGATTGCAGCGCCTGCGATTCCTGTAAAGTTGCAGGCGCTAAAATCCAGCCAATTTATAAACAGTTCTGAGTTTGTGGGATCACTAGAAGCCACAAAGAGAGTTGACCTAAAGCCGGAGATCGAGGGTCGGATTACTGAGATTCGCGTTTCAAATGGAGATCGCGTTAGTAAGGGGACACCGATTGCACAACTTCGTTCCGATCAAACTCAAGCTCAATACGCAAGTGCTATTGCCAGAGCCAACTCTACTAGGGCAGCTAGCGAAACTGCCCAGGCGAGGCTCCGAGCCGCACGCGCAGACCAGGTCAGAGCTGCGTCGGAAGTAGAACTCCAGAAAGTACAGTTCCAGCGAACTGAGCGACTTGTCAATGAAGGGGTACAGCCTAGGCAGGAATTGGACATTGCCCGGAGAAACCTGAATACAGGGGTTGCCTCCCTTCGCGCCGCCGAGGAACAGGTAGGAGCTGCAAGATCGAGTTTAAATCAGGCGAATGCCGACCTCAAGCAGGCTCAGGCAGAGGCAGCTGCTGCAAATGTCTCTCTCCAGTACAAACAGGTGGTTGCCCCCATCACAGGTGTAATTGGCGACTTCTCAGTCAAGATCGGAGACTACGTTAACACTGGTCAAACTCTAACCAGCATTACCGAAAATGAGTCTCTAGAACTGCGGATTTCGGTTCCCATAAACCGTTCATCACAACTGCGACCGGGACTGTCGGTCGAGCTAGTTGACCCCAATACAAATAAGCGCCTAGCCACAGGCAGTATCAACTTTATCTCCCCTCAGGTAAACTCTGGCAACCAGGCTATCTTAACTAAGGCACGCTTTCCTAACCAAAATAACAGCTTACGCGATCAGCAATTTGTCAAAGCAAAAGTTATTTGGAGCAAAAGTCCGGGGATTTTGATCCCCACGGTGGCAGTGTCTACCATCGGTGAGCAGAACTTTGTCTTTGTAGCGCAGAAAGGGCAAAAACCAGTTGTTCGGCAAACACCTGTTCAACTGGGAAACATCCAAGGTCAGAGTTACCAGGTGCTCAATGGGGTCAAGCCAGGAGAAGAGATTGCTGTAACGCAAATTCTTAACTTGAAAAACGGCACTCCCATTAAGCCTGAATCCTAAATAATTAGGTCTCTACTTAGGCTTGCGGCAATAGCTCTCTTACTACCCCGAACGATTAACACGATCTCCTGAACTATGCTGCTAAGTATTGCTGACACTTTCATCAAGCGACCAGTCTTAACTACAGTTTGCACTGTACTTATTCTTTTGATAGGAGGAATTGCCACGCCTCTGCTTCCCCTGGATAAGCTACCGGAAATGGCACTGAAGCAGGTCACTGTAACTGCGAACTATCTCGGTACCGATGCCAAAACAGCGGAAGAAAACGTCACCACCGTGCTCGAGCGGCAAATCAACGGCACGGAGCAGGTCGTGTACATGTCCTCTCAGACGACAAATAATGGTGACACAACCATTAACGTCTCCTTCCCGACGGAGATGGACAGAAATACTGCCCAAGTTCTCGTCCAAAATAATGTGGCGATCGCTCAATCTAATCTACCCGAGGAAGTCAGCCGAACTGGTGTTATTACCCAAAAACAGTCCCCGACCATTACCCTAGCTTACGCCTTCTATCCCGAAAAGGATAATAACGGTAAATTTATATACGATAACGTATTTATCAGCAACTACGTTGACCGACAAGTCCTCGATGAGATCAAACGGATCGAGGGCGTGGGTTCCGCCACAATTGTTGGGGAACGTAAATATGCCATGCGTATTTGGCTCGACCCCAATGCCCTCGCCGCTAGGAATTTGACGGCTCAGGATGTGATCAATGCTATCTCAGAACAGAATATCCAGGTAGGAGCAGGGAGAATTGGTCAGCAGCCCACCCCATCCGAGCAGCAGTATGAAATTGCCCTGCGAGCCAACGGTCGATTTACCACTCCCGCAGAAGCTGAAGACATCGTGGTGAAAGTGGGTGAGAATAACACGCTGACCAGGGTTAAAGATGTCGGTCGAGCAGAAGTGGGGGCGCAAGACTACAGCACCATTAATCTGTTTGATGGCTTACCATCAGTCATTCTTTTATCCTACCAACTTCCCGGCACTAATGCCTGGAATACAGCCAAATTGATCAAAGCCAAAATGGCTGAGCTAGAAGCGAATTTTCCTCCAGGATTGAAAACGGCAGTCGCTTTAGACAACACTTTGTTCGTGGCAGCTTCTCTCGACGAAGCTTTCAAAACCCTGATGGAGGCGATCGCTCTGGTGTTCTTAGTGATCTTCATCTTCTTGCAAGACTGGCGCACCACCATCATTCCTGCTATTGCCATTCCCGTTTCATTAATTGGGGCGATGGCGTGTGCCTACGCGTTGGGATTTACCCTCAATCAGTTAACCCTGTTTGGCATTATCTTAGCAACAGGTTTGGTGGTGGATGATGGAATTGTGGTGGTGGAGGCGATCGCAGCCAAGCTCTCTCAGGGGATGAGACCACTTCAGGCAGCCCTAGATGCTATGGAGGAACTGACAGGGGCAGTCATCGCCACGTCAGTTGTACTCATGGCGGTATTTATCCCCGTTACCTTCTTTCCAGGCACCACAGGAATCGTCTACAAGCAATTCGCCCTAATCATCGTTTTCTCCATCGCTATTTCCACCTTCAACGCTCTGAGCTTCTCCCCCAGTATGTCAGCCATCATCATGCGGCGGCAGCAGGAAGTGCACGGTCCGTTGGGCTGGTTTTTTCGTTGGTTTAATCGGATTTTCGACTGGTTCAAGGCGCTATACGTCAAGACAGTGAAATTTCTGATCAGGATTCGGCTGCTCGTCATTCCAGTTTTTGTCGCGGGTTTGGTAGCGACGGGCTGGATCTACCAAATAACTCCCCAGGGCTTTATCCCTGAGGAGGATCAGGGCTATTTGTTTGCGATTGTCGAAGCCCCAGCGGGAGTTTCCCTGAACTACACCTTCGATCTGGTCAACTCAGATCTTGCACCAATAAAAATTGATTTAATTTAATTACTCCGTATTAAATTAAAAGCCTTAATTTAGCGATAAAAACCGATAAAAATCAGGTAGCCTTATCGCGCATCTTTTTAGCTTATACGGTTTTTTACGGTTAGGTGCAAGATCTGAGTCAAGCGGATTACTGAGGAAGTGGCGTTGCCGATTCCCGAAGTTGAGCATGTTAATGGTCTCGTTGGCTTTGGGTTTGAGGGGAATGGCAGCAACAAAGCAATCTTGTTCGTCAAGCTCAAAGACTGGGAAGAGCGCCCTGATGGCGATAAGTCAGTCTTTGGGATTGTACAACAGCTCAACCAGAGGTTGCGAGAAAAAATCCCAGAAGCCAGGGCATTCGCGGTGAATGCACCGCCAGTGGATGGATTAGGTAGTACAGGTGGCTTTGAGTTCTATGTCCAAAACAAACAAGCTCTTCCCATTACAGCGCTAATTGACAATACGCAAAAGGTGATAGAGGCAGCCCAGAAGCGACCGGAATTGGCGGGTGTCTTTACCCAATTCACCTTCAATACCCCGATGATGCAGCTTTCCATCGACCGCAACCAAGCCAAGGCGCAGAACATCCAGATCAATGATATTTTCAGTACCTTGCAGACCTACCTAGGCGCAAGCTTTGTCAACCAATACGTTCTCGGTGGACGACTTTATCGGGTATATGCTCAGGCAGAAGGGACGGTGCGATCCAATCCTGAGGATATTGGTCGCTTGTATGTGCGCTCCCAAAATGGCAATCTAGTCCAACTGAACACTGTAGTGCAAGTAGAAAAATTTAGCTATCCTCTTATTGTAACTCACTACAACGTCTACCCAGCGATCAAAATCCAAGGGGCTCCAGCGCCAGGCTACAGTACAGCACAAGCCATGAAAGCTATGTCAGAGGTTGCCGACAAAGTGTTGCCACCCGGATTTGGCTACGCTTGGACAGGGACTGCTTTCCAGGAGCAATCCTCTGGCGGTGCAGCGCCAATCATTTTTGGCTTAGCTTTTGTCATAGTCTTTCTGGTGCTGGCAGCTCAGTACGAAAGCTACGTTGACCCCACCATCATCATGCTCACGGTACCCCTAGCAATCTTGGGCGCTCTTGGTGCGATTATGTTTCGGGCAAATGTTTTCCAAGCTGGTGGGGTTTGGCCAGTGCTTAACGATAACATCTATGCCCAGGTAGCTTTGGTCATGCTAATTGGTTTGGCGAGCAAGAACGCGATTCTGATTGTGGAATTTGCCAACCAATCGGTGGAGATAGGCATGAGCATTACCCAGGCGGCGGTTCGAGCCGCCGAGGAACGCTTACGACCGATTCTGATGACTGCCTTTGCCGGTCTGGTCGGTTTCTGGCCCTTGGTGATTGCTAAAGGAGCTGGGACAATGAGTCGTTGGTCTCTAGGGACAGCACTCTTTGGCGGCTACCTCATTTCGACTATCTTGAGTCTGTTTTTAGTGCCAGTTCTGTACGTCGTGATTAAGAACCTAGAAGAGCGTTTCTTGAAACCGGGCAAGCCTGGTAAGTCAGGCTTGCCTGAGCAGCCTGAGCAGCCTCAGGTTCAAGAGGAGAAGGAGCAGGCCATCTCCAGATTTAATTCTTCTCAAAATGGTAAAATGCCTTGAGAAGACAGAAAGAAGAAGGCAGAGGGCAGAAGGTAATCCCCATAAATAAATTTAGGGGATTCAATAAGGACGCCGTATTTCTTGCGCTGTGCATCTCGAAATACATCTATCTTTTTTCTTTTTTTCATCGATTTGGGGGCTTTAAACCCTGTGGTAGAAGGCAAAATATATTTTCTTCCTTTTTCCTTCTGCCTCCTGCCCTCTGCGTTTCTTCGGTAAAGAGAACCCTGTAGTAACTGTTTCTACTACTAATAGTACTTGAAGGAAGTTCTGGTAGTTCTTAAGAAAGTATACTAGGAGCTTACACTCATGTCGTCAGGGGGGAGTGTACTCCACTAAGCCACACACAGGTTATGTGCAAAACCTGGGCTATTCTTTTCGGATGCAGACAGAATAATCGCCCTCTAAGTTTACCTAAGAGTTGCCATAGCCCCAGAAAGCTTATGCCATAACAGCACACAAGAAGTTCAACGTCTGTTTATAGAGGTAACAGAAATGTTTAGCAAATGGAATTTCGACGATTGGATTAACCACGTCTTGTTTGGTGTCACTATTGTGTATTTGTTTTACTCTTTCTTCTTGCACCACTAGTCCTAATCTAGGGAAACCATGAACATTAGGCTAATTATCTTCTCAGGGATTATGACTGCTCTTATCGGCGCGGTTATAGGTTTAGCTGCCACCAAGATGGGTCAACGTAACTTTAATCAACTTGAATACGAAGGTCAGTACTACCAAAACTTACATAAAAAATATGCCTTGATTGGTGCATGTCTAGGATTCACTCTGGGCGTTGGGCAAGAATGCATCCGAGAACTGAAGGCTGAAAGAAATAGAGATATAGGGCAGCAAGACAAGTAGAAATCAATTAGCTTCTTGCCCAGACTACTCCAAATTACTCAACCACGTCATCTTCTATTTATTTGATTTGTCCAAAATGCCGCTTAAACTTAAATACAGCTTACTTTGCTTACTGGTTGTAGCCATTGCCACGCTTACCACGACTTATTGGCACTTAGCCATGACCGGGATAACAACATTTTTATTAGCTTACTTCTCGAAAGGCATAAGGCGCTATCGCTAGGGCTTTAACGTGCTCAGCGTCATTACACATACTGTTGATATTTTACACCTCCCACGACCAAAAGAATAGAAACTTGCAAAAGAAAGATTAACCCTAGCGTCCTTGCAGCTGCACTCTTTAAAATTAATCATGCATAATTTCAATGCGTAAGTCCTAGTATTCCAACTCATACTGAAGTCGCCCCTGCATTGGAAAAGCCTATGAACAGTTTGTGCATAAGGTGATAACAACAGCAGGTATGTTTGTTTCAGGAGTAGCCATCCACTTTTCCTTATGAGGAACCCAATGTCTAATGAAGTGCATGAATCTGAAATCATTACTGGTTCAGCCGGGCTAGAAGTGCAGCTACAGCAATTCAATCAGCTTTTATCAAGCCTCACCGAGCGAGTTGCTCGGTCGGAGGAGAATCTCATACTAGTTGCAGACGTCTACAAATACAAAAAGCTGCGAGATTTGTTAGCGGCAGGGGACTTGCGAGAAGCGGACTGGGAAACCATTTGGGTAATCCTAGCGATAACAGGACAGCCAGATGTGGAATCTATCACCCCTGAGGACATGAAGCGGTTTCCTTGTGATGAACTTCGCGTGATTGACAGCGTCTGGACAATCTATAGCAAGGGTCGCTTTGGCTTCAGCGTGCAGATGCAGATTTATCAAAGTGTGGGTGGTTCTCTCGGTACCACCATCTCTCAAGATAATTCAGTTATTGAACAATTCGGCGATCGCGTAGGCTGGCGCGTGGACGGCAAATGGCAAAAGTGTGATGACCTAGACTACACCCTTGCTGCTCCGATAGGCTGTCATCCTTCGCAATGGTGGAATTCCCCCTTTGGTTCAAAAATGACGAACTATTTCTTCAATCGACTGCTCATGTGTGGTCTTTAAGTCGGCAAAACGGTCATAAGTCAGAATTTCTTACATGGAAGAAAATATATTATCCCTCCTTTTATGGGGACTGAAGGGATCTTGCGATCAGCACAACCCGCGAACCAGTCGTCTCAAAATCAAGGTTTACGACTTATGAATGACTCCACTAACCCAACTTTAATTCTAGGTGGTGGCTTTACTGGGCTGTTTACTGCCCTGCATCTGCGCCATCAACCCTGCTCTGTGCTGACCATCCTCATCGACAAAGAAGAGCGTTTTATCTTTAAGCCCTTGCTCTACGAGTTCCTCAGCCGATTTGCTGCCTTACTGGTACACCCAATTGGGAGGCAACTCTCAAGAAATTCGGGTGGTGCTGCTCAATCGGAGCAAAGAGATCCTGCAAGGGGACATGAATAGTCACCTTCGCGAAACCGCCCAGACTGCCCTTGAAAAGCGCACTGTGCCAATTGAGTTGTTGATGGAAAACGACGTAACAGCCGCTCAAGCTAACTTTGTAGAGTTCAAGCGTCACAGCCAGCCTGAGGTGCTCCCAGCTGCGACAATCGTCTGGACGGCTAATACTGCAACTCATCCTCTAATTAAAGCCCTGCCCGTAACTGAGGAGTACCGGGACAAACACGGTCGGCTACAGGTCACCCCAATGTTACAACTGCCCGACTTTGCAGAAGTGTTTGCAGGCGGAGATTGTGCGGTGGATATGGAAAATCCCCTGCCTGCCACAGCACAAGTTGCCTATCAGCAAGGAGCCATAATTGCCCGTAACCTAAAGGCCATTTCGGAAGGTCGCTCGTTAAGTCCCGCTCACATTCGTTTGCGCGGGACACTCCTCAAACTGGGATTGGCAGAGAGTGCCGCTGAAATATTTGATCGCTTTGAAGTCAAGGGCAAACTTGGTCACCTGATCCGCGTAGCCACCTATTTAGAGTTATTACCGACTCCAGTTCATGATTTTAAAGCTACTACTGAATGGCTGACCGATGAGGTCTTCCACCTCATAAAGCCTATTAAAAGGGTTCAATCGTTTCATTAACGGGGTGACTCTAGCTCTCGGCAGGTCGGTACTTTAAACACCTTTATCAAAGCAGCACGTAACAGAGCTATCTTTGCTTCAAAAATCGCAACCCTAAGCTGAAAAACGCCTGCTATGAAGAAATCTATGTTGATGCAGCAAATTAAATCCTACTTACTCACTCTTAAGCAGTGGTATTTAGAAACACCAGAGCGATCGCTAGACGAAGCGTACAAAACGGCCTTACTGATTAAGGCGATGGAAGACAAAAATTTCAATGGTAAGAAAATAGCGGCTGAATCCGCCAGTTACGGAGACAGCGTTATAACTTATTTTCAGTCAGAACTTAAAAAATACTTAAAAACTACCCGGATGAGACTGGCAGAATTTGAGGCGAGTCGTTCAGTGGTTAGTACTTTTCATCAAAAAATTCCCCAAATAGTAAAACATAATACCACAAATTATGCCAAAGATTCCTTGGCTATTCAACTAAGAAATAACCCAGACTTGATTTTAGAGAAGTTAAGATTTATTGATTCGGTTCTAGCAAAGTACAGAGCTTATGAAGAACCTTCATTTTCTTTATTTACAGATGCTCAAGTTATCCAAACTGAGCCTAATATAACCGTTGTGAATCAGTCAAAAACACCGATTGATAAATTAGATAAGAAAGAGGTGAATAAGGCTGAAGAAACGAGTGTAGTACCAAGATCTATTTTAAGTACACTCAATCGTATAAGATCTGAATGCGATCCAAAATCAGAGCAAGAACTTGTCAAAAAATTTCGCATTTCTCGAAGAAAAACCTTGATATCCATCAGGTTTATTATCATGCTGATTATAGTACCTCTTTTAACTTATTATTTATCAAAGCAATTAATAGTAGAACCAATTATTAACAAATTTATAATTACCGAGGAGACAACGGTATTCCTAAATCATGAAATGGAAGAAAAAGCGCTTGTAGAAATGCAAAGGTTTGAAGAAAAAATCAAGTTTGAAAACTTCATGGTTTCGTCGGCCGAAATTTCTCCAGAAAAAATAGAAAACCAGATGAGAGAGAAAGTACGTGAGATTGCTCAGGAATTTCGAGTTGAAAGTTCCAATGCGATCAAAAATATTTTTGCAGATTTACTGTCTGTGGGTGCTTTTAGCTGGCTCATCATTGTTAGCAAGCGAGAAATTGCGGTGTTAAAGGATTTTATCGATCAGATCGTGTACGGACTCAGTGATAGTGCAAAGGCGTTTATTATTATTTTGTTTACTGATATGTTTGTAGGGTTCCACTCACCCCATGGCTGGGAAGTTATTCTAGAAGGCGTATTGCGACATTTCGGTCTACCAGAGAATCACAACTTTATTTCTTTATTTATTGCAACAATTCCAGTGATTTTAGATAGCATATTCAAATATTGGATCTTCCGTTACTTGAATCGAATCTCGCCTTCAGCCGTCGCCACCTACCGCAATATGAATGAATAGTTTTGAGTTTTGAATACTAAATGCTATTGCCCACTAATGTAGCAGACAAATAAAGTAAATGTATTTTTCTGTATTGGGAGGAATTGATAAATGTCAATGAAGGGAATAATTAGAGGTTTAAGTGAGTTTCATAAAAACTATTTCTGCTCACATCAGGAGTTGTTCGCACGGCTTTCTCAGAGCCAAACGCCTGAAGTGCTCTTCATCACCTGTTCCGACTCCCGGATTGACCCGAATCTGCTAACTCAAACCCAGCCGGGTGAACTGTTCATCATTCGCAATGTTGGTAATATCATTCCAACCTATGGAACAATCAATAGCGGTGAAGGTGCAGCCATCGAATATGCTGTTCATACTTTGGGGGTCAAGGATATTATTATCTGCGGCCATTCCCACTGCGGAGCCATGAAGGGACTGTTGCAGTTGGGCAATCTTGTTGAAGAAATGCCTTTGGTTTACGAATGGTTAAAGCATCATGCAGAGGGTACTCGCCGCCTTGTTCAGGAGAACTACAAGGAGTACTCTGGTGAGGAACTTTTAAACGTCACAATTGAGGAGAACATCCTGACCCAGGTACAAAACCTGGAGACCTACCCAATCATCCGCTCCAAACTTCACAGTGGCCAACTTTACCTTCACGCCTGGGTTTATGAGATTGAGACTGGAAAAGTTTTCGCTTACAACGCTAGCCTTGGCAAATTTGTACCTCTTGAGGATCTGTTTCCTGTTCCTAACCCTCTAGCCGCGATGCACCCAAGATAATGGAAGTATTGGAGTTCTAATAGATGAGCCGCTCAAATGCTACTAATGCACTGCAACGGTGCAAACAGTTTCTCAGCAAGGCAAAGAATTCGTTTAGAGGAAAGTATCACCTCTACAGTGGCGAACAACTGCATTGGGTTCAAGTAGTTTTACGACTTGAAAGTTCAGTTATTTCAGTCATTCTTCCCTGGGTAATCTTTTGTGGTATATATGGTTTTTTAGTATCATTACTCTACTATTTTGGGTTTTCCATAGCATTCGCCTCTGGGAATCGTGTCCTTACCAATGCTGTCTTGAGTTTCAATGTTGGCTTGACTTTGTTATTGGTTTTCCGGACGAATACAGCTCATGAGCGATTTTGGGAAGGCCGTAAACTATGGGGAGCTTTAGTCAATACAGTCCGTAATTTGAGTCGTGGGATTTACATAGTAGTTAAAGAGCAATCACCGAAGGATAGAGTAGAAAAAGAGGCAATACTTCGGCTAGTAGTTACTTTTGCGATCGCAATGAAGTTACATCTAAGGTCAGAGCCTTTGGACGAGCAGTTAGAGTCATTAATGTCCTCTCTTCAGTATTCCAAGCTCCAAGAAACAAATCATTCCCCACTACAAATTGCTTTCTGGATTGGGGATTATTTGCAGCATCAGCATGACCGTAATTGTCTAAATATCTATCAGCTGACCGCCTTACATAAGTTGCTGGATGATATGGTAGATATTTTGGGTGGTTGCGAACGCATTTTGAAAACACCACTGCCCTTGATATATGCTATTAAACTTAGGCAATTGGTGGTAATTTATTGCCTAATATTGCCTCTTGAACTAGTCAGTGGTTTAACTTGGTGGACAGGCATAATAATGGCTTTTGTGAGTTTTACATTATTGAGTATTGAACAAATTGGCTCTGAAATCGAAGAACCTTTTGGGCACGATCCAAATGATCTACCCTTGAATGTGATTTGCAACACAATGCTACGCAATGTTGAAGAGTTAATCAGGCTTGCTCCTAGCAACACTCGTGACTGGCAACTCTCAGCCCCACACATCATAAACAACCCCCAGCAACTAGGCTCCTAACAATCAAAAGAATCCAATTTTACTCCGAAAGATTAACCCTTGTGACCGTGTTTTGACAAAACGATATTTTTTTATGACTACCAACAACTGTACGTTCGCTCATTTTGTCAGGGTGAGAGGAATTAATGCCTTACTGTCCAAGGAAAAAACCATTATCTGGATCTGATGGTGGTCATGCCGTGTAATACTTAGGAAAGGACAAATGAGATTAACGGTGTATTACGCGGTACGAGGGAAATCAAATCTACCGTGTAATACATGCAAGCACAGAGAATTTACAAAAAAAAAGACTGTGATAGCACAAGCTTTCGGTGTAATACACGGTTAGGGCTGATATTGAAATGGGACATTCAATTCTGTGTATTCTTGTCAATTCGTGCTGATTTTACAGGGATAAGGCGTAATTATGTCGAGTATTGCACTGCATCTACCTGATAAAGGGACTCAGGCATGTTCATTAAGGAAAGAATTTGTTTTTGCAGCATGGACAGGGGAGTGATGAAAATAGTAGAATCAGGTAGCAGATAACCCACATTCCGCAGGTGCGATCGTAAATACTGTATTTTTGAAAATGACCTAAATGCTGTATTTTAGAAGCATGACAGCATCACCACTAGATATTAGGGTACAAGATATTGACCACTGCGGCATAGTCGCTGGCA
This sequence comes from Scytonema sp. PCC 10023, assembly GCF_963920835.1. Taxonomy (NCBI): domain Bacteria; kingdom Bacillati; phylum Cyanobacteriota; class Cyanophyceae; order Nostocales; family Scytonemataceae; genus Scytonema; species Scytonema sp. PCC 10023. The sequence continues at coordinate 106 of NZ_CAWUDP010000012.1, read as the reverse complement.
TATGTGATGAGATAAACCTAGTAGAACAAATCAATCGGCTGTTGGGAACTCACTCCTAAGAAACACATTCGGTAGCAGCAGATTGAGCAACTAAATCAAAGCCCAA